>PMIL01000186.1:0-3695 GCA_003157075.1 Bacteroidales bacterium
GCATTGAATTACATGAGAATAGGAGCAGCCTGCTATGGCAATAATCCGCTGGCGTTCAACCACTCCTGGTTTTATCTCATTCAGTAATGTACGGAGATCATTATTCATCCAGTTGCTGATGGCTGGTGTCTTTACCTGTTTTTCAATCTCATTCCCATCTTTATCTTTTTCCTTGACCTTTATGAGAAGGTTTTTAGTCATATCCCANNTCCTTCATAAGTCTCCCTGAAAAACTTCATTATATCACGCGGTGACTGTTTCTTCTCAGGTTTCACTGAAAACGGAAGTTCCTCTGCTTCAAATGACAGGTTTAATGATGGAGCCAGTGTACTGAGAACGTAAAACTCCCTTATTGAAAAAGGTTTTTTACCATTAATTACTTTCCAGAATTTAAATGGTTCAGCTCCATCCCAGTAACCCAGTTTTTTAGCTACATTTTGTAAATCAGTGCTATACATGAAAAAGTTCTTATTCTTAAAATCAACAGTTGAGATTCTTGGAATATTTGCACAAATACCGACATTCTCATCAGGAATTCTTTCTGCACACCAGACAGCAGAAGGTTTCCCTTTACCCGAACCTGCTATCTCAAGCTGCCAGACCTCTTTTGGATCGGCAAGCGTTATACATTCCGCAAGGTCAGCATATCCATATTCTTCAGCCAGTCTTCCAATAAGGGCGATTCCCTCTCTTGCAGTTTTACATCTCTGAAGTGCAATCTTTTCAAGCTCTTCAATAAAAAACATTCCATCGGCATTTACAAGATCTTCCCTTCCGTAAATAGTCGTTTCACCGATTGCGAGCTGCTTTTCATTAAGGCAAGGATATGCAGTGTTAAGAAATGCAAAAGTTTCAGAGATCTCTGGGATTTCTCCTTTTCCTTTTACCTTTGTCATGTCCCACGATTCCTCAGTATGAAGCATCCCTTCATATACAGGGTGCATGGTTCCATTTTCATATTTCTTGTGAGGATATATTTCAAGCCAGGTCCGGTAATTGCCGTCGCAGCTGTGTGATGTCATAACCGAACCATCAGTAGAAGCAAGTTTACCCACCATTATGGTTGTGCAATTTTCAGCCATTCCCGGTTCTTCGCTATCGCTGACAGAATATTGAGCTTGTGACAAAATCGAAAAACAGAAGATGAAACCTATTATCCAACTTAATCGGAGATTTCCTTTTTCCATAAAAATATTTTTAATAGAAATAAATTTCGCTTTCGTACAAAAGTAATTTTTTAAGACATATTCCATTATATAAGGTCAACTAATAATCTATGGTTTTTCTCCTCCTCCGGGGAGATGTTCCTCATATGATAATTATCTTGTTTGGTACTATTTATTTTTAGTATCTTGCCTTCATAATTCAAAATAAAAAGTTGATTGTAAGTTATTATATATCAGAAAAATATCTATTTGTCGTTGCACATAATGTCGGCTTCCTTAAACGATTTGCAGGTTTGTAGTTTTCTTTATGTCGGGTTTCTTGTATTATGAAGTTCATTCCTTCACCACTATCGTAGTCTATGATAAATGAAAAACTTATAAATCCTGACAGCATTGTTGTTGTAGGAGGATCTGATAACCTTTTTAAACCAGGAGGCAAGGTCCTTAAGAACATAATTGAAGGGAAATTTGCGGGAAAACTATATGTTGTTAATCCTAAACAGGATAAAATTCAGGGGATCAAATCCTACAGGGATTTAAATGATATTCCGAATACTGATCTTGCTATTCTGGCGATTTCTGCAAACTTATGTCTTCACGCAGTTGAGTTACTGGTACGTGACAAACAAACAAAAGCTTTCATAATTATTTCGGCAGGATTCAGCGAATCAGGTGAAGAAGGATTAAAACTGGAGAAAGAAATCGGGAACCTTATTGAAAGTGCAGGAGGCTGTCTGATAGGACCCAACTGCATAGGAGTTATTACACAATCATACCAGGGAGTATTTACTTCACCTGTTCCAAAACTAAATAAGAAGGCATGTGATTTTGTTTCAGGATCGGGAGCCACGGCTGTATTTATTTTTGAATCAGCTATGCCCAAGGGATTGAATTTCTCGAGTGTTTATTCAGTCGGTAACAGTGCCCAGACCGGGGTGGAGGAGGTTCTTGAATACTGGGATAACTCATTTGATCCGGATATAAGCTCCACGATCAAGTTAATTTATGTTGAAAGTATCAGGAATCCGGATAAACTGCTTCATCACGCTTCTTCCCTGATAAGGAAAGGATGCAGGATTGCTGCTATCAAGGCGGGTACAACAGAGGCAGGAAGCAGGGCTGCTTCTTCCCATACAGGAGCAATGGCTTCATCTGATTCGGCCGTAGAAGCATTATTCCGTAAAGCAGGAATTGTAAGATGTACAGGACGAGAGGAATTGACTACCGTTGCATCGGTGTTCTTTCATAAAAAGCTTAAGGGGAAGAATATAGCTATAATAACTCATGCCGGTGGTCCTGCTGTCATGCTTACCGATGCCTTGTCTGCAGGAGGAATGAATATCCCCAGGATATCAGGTATTCATGAGGATAATCTGCTGGCTATGATGAATCAGGGGGCATCTGCAATAAATCCTATTGATATGATTGCAACTGCAACTAACGATCAGCTTGACAATGTGATAGAATATGTTGACAAGCAATTATCAATGATCGACGGTATGAGTGTGATTTTTGGCAGTAATGGTTTGAACGACATGACCGAAATCTATGATCTTTTGCACCAAAAGATAAGGGATTGCAACAAACCACTTTATCCTATATTACCTTCTGTAACGAGTTCTTCCGAAGAACTGGGTTATTTTCTTAACAAAGGTCATGTCAATTTTCCTGATGAAGTAGTATTGGGACGTGCATTGACAAAGATATTTAACACTCCCTCCCCGGCTGAAGAAAATATTTTCCTTGAGAACATTGATGTTCCACTTGTCAGACAAATCATAGATGAATCACCAGATGGTTATCTGGAACCTGCAGTCATACAGCGACTTCTCAATGCAGCACATATACCCGTTGTAAAAGAAAAGGTTATCAAATCAAAACGGGAACTACTTGCAGTAGCAAACAAAACAGGTTATCCGCTTGCATTGAAGGTAGTTGGTCCCGTTCATAAATCTGATGTCGGTGGTGTTACTCTCAATATAAAATCAGTGAAACATCTTGAAGCTGAGTTCAAAAGAATGATGGAGATAAAAGGTGTGAGAGCAGTACTTATGCAACAGATGCTTTCAGGAACTGAACTTTTTATCGGTGCAAAATATGAACCTCGTTTCGGACATATAATTCTTTGTGGTTTGGGTGGAATATTTGTTGAGGTTCTGGGCGATGTCTCGTCCGGACTGGCCCCTCTCACATTTAATGAGGCAGAATCGATGATCAGGAGCCTCAGAAGTTACAGTATTATAAGGGGAACCCGGGGAAAACCGGGGATTAACGAAGCGAAATTTGCAGAGATCATTGTGAGGTTGTCAAGTTTATTGCGTCATGCAACTGAAATAAAGGAGATGGATCTTAATCCTTTAATCGGGAGTCCGGAGGGTATTACCGTAGTTGATGCCAGGATAAGAATTGAGAGGTAATCTTCACGATGATATTGCCAGCTAATAAATTTTATAATTATATTCGAAAATTCATTTTAATTAATAAATAGTTAAAGATATGATCATCCATCAGTTATCAATTTTTCTTGAA
>PMIL01000186.1:3708-6591 GCA_003157075.1 Bacteroidales bacterium
AGTGAAGCGAAACACTATGCAAAAATACTTAGGATATTATCTGATCTGGATATAAGCGTGGAGTATACTTATGCTTTTTCCTTTGGCGACAAATCGATTATTATCCTTCGTTGCAGCAACCCAGAGGACGCTATCAGGGCGTTGAAAAGTCATGAAATGGAATTGCTGAAAGCCAGCGATTTATATAAAATCTAAATTATGGAAATTTGGAACCGCCATTTCGAGTGTATGGATCGGGATGGGATAAGGCAAATTCAGGGTGAGAGACTCAGAGAAACGGTTGAAAGAGTGTATTTCAACGTCCCCTATTATCGCAGTAAGATGCAGCAAGCCGGTTTGGGGCCTGAAAGTATTCAATCAATTGATGATATAGCCAAATTACCATTCACGACAAAAACTGACCTCAGGGATAATTACCCTTTTGGGTTGTTTGCTGTCCCGATGAGCGAGATCGTCCGTGTTCATGCGTCATCAGGTACGACGGGCAAACCCACTGTTGTGGGTTATACACGCAATGACATTTCAACATGGTCAGAAGTAATGGCCCGTACCCTGACCAGCGCCGGAGCAAACAGAAATGATTTTATTCAGGTTGCTTACGGGTATGGCCTTTTTACAGGCGGATTGGGTCTTCATTATGGCGGTGAGAAGATCGGAGCATCTGTTATACCCATATCTGGTGGGAACACCGTGAGACAGATCCAGCTTATGCACGATTTTGGAAGCACTGTGCTGGCATGTACTCCCTCTTACGCACTGTTTCTTGCAGAAGCAATTGAGGAGAGCGGAATTAACCGGAATGATTTAAAACTAAGAGTTGGAGTTTTCGGCGCTGAACCCTGGACTGAGAACATGCGCCGTGAGATCGAGGACAAGCTGAGGATAAAAGCAATAGATATTTATGGACTGAGTGAAGTTATAGGTCCTGGTGTGGCCAGTGAATGTCCGGTTCAGGAAGGTTTGCATATAAATGAAGATCATTTTTTTCCTGAAATTATTGACCCTAAAACATTGAAAGTTTTACCGGCAGGGAGTACAGGGGAGCTGGTTTTTACAACACTTACCAAAGAGGGATTGCCATTGATTCGTTACCGCACACGTGACCTTACAAGGCTTACTTATGATAAGTGCAAATGCAGCAGAACGATGGTAAGGATGGAAAAATGCCTGGGACGAAGTGATGATATGCTCATCATCAGAGGAGTCAATCTGTTTCCATCGCAGGTGGAAAGTGTACTGCTTGAGATGAGTGAAATTAAGCCGCATTATCTGTTAATTGTCGACAGAGTGAATAATCTTGATACACTTGAACTTAAAGTGGAAGTTGATGAAGCTTTTTTCCAGGATAAGATCAGTCAGCTGGAATCCCTCCGGCAGAAACTGCAGAATAATCTTGAGAATGCGCTTGGCCTGGGAATAAAAGTTACTCTTGTTGAACCAAAAATCATTGAGAGAAGCGAAGGCAAATCAAAACGCGTTATTGATAAACGGAAATTTTAATTTTTCTTAACAGACATGACAAGCATCCCGATATCACCTGAAATAATAAAAACTCTGGCAAAATCGATCGATATCCCTTCACTTGGATCCTCATCAATACGTGAGATAGTGCAACTGGTAAATAAGATAGAAGAAAAAACCGGCGTAAAATTTGTAAGGATGGAGATGGGTGTTCCGGGTCTTCCTGCTCCGGCTATAGGAGTTGAAGCTGAAATAGCTGCTCTTAAAAAAGGTGTGGCATCAGTTTATCCTGACATTTCAGGGTTACAGTCATTAAAGGAAGAAACGTCAAGGTTTATCAAACTTTTTCTGAATGTAGATATTGATCCTGAGGGTTGTATTCCTACTGTAGGCTCTATGATGGGAGCTATGGTCAGTTTCCTGGTAGCCAACCGGAATGACAGGACAAAAGAGGGAACTCTTTTCATTGATCCTGGTTTTCCGGTTCAGAAGCAACAGGTTAAAATGTTAGGCCACGACTATAGCGCTTTTGATATATATAATTACAGGGGCAAGAAGCTGAAGGCAAAACTGGAATCGCACCTGGAATCAGGAAAGATCTCCTCACTGCTCTTTTCAAACCCTAATAATCCTTCATGGATATGTCTTACTGAGGAAGAGCTAGCCATAATCGGCGAACTTTCGAAGAAGTACGATGTTATAGTGATTGAAGATCTGGCCTATTTTGGTATGGATTTCCGGAAAGATTATTCAATTCCCGGGAAAGCGCCATTCCAGCCAACGATTGGCAGGTACACAGATGAGTATATAATACTTATTTCGAGCTCTAAAATATTCAGCTATGCAGGTCAGAGAATAGGTATAATGGCTATATCAGATAAGCTTTTTAATAGATCATATCCCGACCTTTTAAGATATTATTCAACTGATAAGTTTGGACATTCAGCTATCTTTGGCGCATTATATGGCTTGTCAGCAGGTGTGGCTCATTCAGTTCAGTACGGCTTAGCTGCTCTGCTTAAGGCAGTTAATGATGGAAAATATAAATACAGGGATGACATAATGGAGTACGGAGAGAAAGCACGACGGATGAAAAATATCTTCATCTCAAATGATTTCCGGATAGTCTATGACACTGACCTCGATCAGCCGATTGCTGATGGTTTCTATTTTACTATCGGTTATCCAGGAATGTCAGCTGATGAGCTAATTGAACAGCTGCTCAGCTATGGAATCAGTGCCATCTCGCTCTTGACTACCGGCAGTGAAAGACATGACGGACTGAGAGCATGTGTTTCAAAAGTTCCGGTAGAACAATTCGGTGATCTGGAATTACGTTTGAAAAAATTCAGGGAGGATCATCCTATTAACAGAAATTAGAAATCAGGAATCAGGAATTAGGAATCAGGAATCAGAAATCAG
>PMIL01000188.1:0-18424 GCA_003157075.1 Bacteroidales bacterium
AGAATCCAACGATTCTTTAATAAGAGAGGTCAGGTTATCTGGAAAATTTTTCAGGCTAATGTCTATTTCAGTATTGTCATTTTTATTCATAATCAAAGGAAATCCAAAATAACTTGTTAAATATCTGTCACGTGTATTAATCCCCACCGTAGACTCGTGATATCATCTTTTCTTTCAAATTCATTAACAAAATATAGGCGATCTAAAATTAAGTCTGTGCAATACGATAAGCATTACATATCAGTAATAAAAAATAACATAATTCACAGATTCAAGAGCGGAATCATGTAAATATTATTCTTCTTTTGAAGAGAAAAAATATAATTAATATATGACGTTATTAATTGATAATCTGAGATACTACGTTTCTTTACCCGGGAATATGTATATTTACTAATCCTGAAAAATAATGATGATTTGTGATAAAAAGTACCGCCCATGAGACAGTTTGAATTATTGAACAAAATTCTGGATTATGTTAATCTTGAAAACGAGATTGATGACTTTGATAAAATCTATGAAACAATAGAAAAGGGTGTAAATTTTAAAGGTTCAAATATCTGGATTTTAATAGCTGCAGTCATTGTTGCTTCAATAGGACTTAATATGAATTCTACTGCAGTAATTATTGGTGCAATGTTAATTTCACCTCTTATGGGTCCAATAAATGGCATGGGATACAGTATTGCAACTTACGATTTTCTTCTTTTCAGAAAAGCTATCAAAAACTTTACCTTTGCGGTAATTGCAAGTCTGATTGCATCAACNNATTTACGATGTGCTGATAGCATTATTTGGCGGATTGGCTGGTATTGTTGCAATTAGCAGCAGGCAAAAAGGAACCGTTATTCCTGGAGTTGCTATTGCTACTGCTTTAATGCCCCCATTATGCACTGCGGGTTATGGTTTAGCTACCGGGCAGTTCTATTATTTTTTCGGTGCTTTTTACTTGTTTACCATTAATGCTGTATTCATCGCGATTTCTTCTATTTTAATTTCTCAGATTTTGAAATTTCCTATAAGAACTCTTATCGATAGAGTTAAAAAGAAAAAGATTAACCAGATGATTTCAATTATAATTATGTTGGTAGTAATTCCAAGTATTTACCTGGGCTATAATCTTGTTCAAAAAGAAAAGTTTACTAATAATGCTACAAGATATGTTAACAGCATAAATGTTGTAGAGGGAAGTTATTTATTGAAAAATGCAATTAATCCCATTAATAATTCAATAATATTGATCTATGGTGGAGCATCTTTGAGTGAAATTCAAAAAAAAAATATTACAGAAAGAGCAAAGGATTTCTCACTGATCAATGCAAAAATCGAATTTCAACAGGGATTTTCTTTTGATGCTCTTACGAAAAAGAATACCCAGGTTGAAAATCTGAAAATTGAAATGAATCGAATAAACATGTTGTTACTTGGAAAAGAAAAACAGTTGGACAGTTTAATTAAAAGGGACTATCTTGGACGGCAAATTCTAGATGAGATAAGAAGTCTTTATCCGCAGATATCAAATTGTACTTTTGCGGAATCTTATGCTTTTCACGACACCGTTTCCAATCCGGATAAAATTAATTTGATTGTATTCACGACAAAAGGAAAGTATCTTTTTAAAAGTGAAAAGGAGAAAATAGAAAATTGGCTTAAAACGAGGCTGAAATCAGACAGGATTGAGGTTTATTATGAAAAATGAGAACGAAGTTTGCAATATCATATATTGGTATTATTGAAGGAGTTACACAGTCGAATTCTTAATAGGCGGCTAAGTTTTAATTCTGTAATTTGCATTCTCTAATTTAAGTGAAAATGGGCAGTTATCTTTTGTTAGTAATACTCATAAGCCTCTCGGCTTCTTTTTCCTATATCAATCATAGGTTTATAAAAATGCCCTTTGTGATTGGATTGTTTTTTCTTTCCAGCATTTTATCGTTTATCGTGTTAAGCAGCAAATTGTGGAACGTTCATCAATATTCTGAAATCAAAAACATTATTGAACACACAGATATCAGCAAATTGATACTTAACATAATGTTGGGTTTTTTACTATTTGCAGGCTCTTTGCACGTCCGTTGGAAAAATATTAAACAACAGCTCAGGCCTATAACTATATATGCTGTTGGTGGTGTGGTACTTTCCACGATTATTATTGCCTGTTTATTTTACCTTGTTTGTAATTTAACAGGCGTACACATCAGGTTCATATATTGTCTGCTATTTGGGGTGCTTATATCACCGACTGATCCAATCTCGGTTTTAGGGATATTAACCAAGGCAAACGTTCCTAAAAATATAGAATCTGTCATTGTGGGTGAATCACTTTTTAATGATGGAATTAGTGTTGTCATTTTTATAACCTTATTAGAAACATTAAAATCAGGAAACAATCAAATTGACTTTTTGCATTTTGGCATGCTGTTTCTCCTGGAAGCGGCAGGTGGCATTTTCTTCGGATTTGTATCAGGATATCTTCTATATCTGCTTTTAAAATCAATCGATGATTATGAAACTGAAGTTTTACTCACGATCGCTTTTGTAATGGCAGGTTACTTCCTGTGTTCTTATTTACACTTATCAGGAGCTTTAGCGATGGTGATTATGGGTTTGTTTGTTGGCAACTACAAACAGGATAAAGCAATGAGTCACATTACGCTGGATTACGTCTATAAATTCTGGAAACTTATTGATGTGATTTTGAACGCAGTTTTATTTATCGGAATTGCTTTCGTTTTATTGGTCATTGACTTTAAAATAAAATATTTGGCAATTGGCTTATTCTCAGTAATTATGGTTTTGGTTGCCCGAATTGTTATTGTATATCTGCCTAAAGTAATATTACCTGGCTTTATGAACGTCACTAACAATGAGGCTAAACTAATTGTCTGGGGTGGTCTTCGGGGGGGGCTATCGATCGCATTAGTGCTTTCATTGCCAGATAGTGAATTCCGGCAAATACTAATGATTGCTACATATATTTGTGTTGTCTTTAGCATTTTGGTACAAGGCTTAACAATTGAGAAAGTGGCTAAGCATCTGAGCGTAAGGGAGCATTTAAACAAAAAATAAAAATTATTATTTTTTAGTCGACTCAATAAAATTTATTGTTTTTGCCTCTTTAACAGATTCTCTTTTATTAGCCATAGGGCATCCGGGAACCGGACAATTAATTATTTTATGTTCCTTATTATCTGCAGGTTCCCATCCCATAATAAGATATAAGGCGAAAAAACCAATTATATATGCAGCAGCAATATGCCAACCATTTTTTACCCAAAGGATTACATCCCGTCCTTCAGGAAATTTGTTTGTGATTGCTACTCCTGCTGATGATCCAAACCAGATCATCGACCCTCCGAATCCAACACTATAAGCCAGCATTCCCCAGTCAAAATGACCCTGATCGAGGCAAAGCTTTGTGAGCGGGATGTTGTCAAATACTGAGGAAAGGAACCCAAGAGCAAGAGCAGTAATCCATGAAGCATTTGGCAGTTCTTCGACCGGCATCAATGAAGCACAAAACACCAGGCAGAGCAGAAATATTGTTCCTTTTATAGCTCCCGGAATTTCTTTCCAGGGAACCGGCCTCAGAAAAGAGCCAATCAGTATAGCTATCCAGACTCCAAGTGCGGGCATATCATAAAGGATATTGGAAACAATTGCACCTGCCAGCATAAGTCCGACATTAAAGATTTTTACCCAATCGATTTTCACATTAAGATTTGCATCTTTCTGTATCCTCTGGTATTTGTCCTGCTGGTGGGAAGCAAACCACGCAAAGAATAAAAGTGCTGTCCCGGCTGCTATAAATCCATGCAGAACATTGAAAGCACTTACACCGTCGATCCACATCATTGTCGTAGTGGTATCGCCGACAACACTTCCGCTGCCACCTCCATTACTGGCCGCAACAATGGCAACTACATATCCTATATGTACTCTTTTTTTGAAGACGACGATCGCAATGGCTCCACCAATAAGGGCTGCTGCAATATTGTCAAGGAATGAGGATAGTACAAAAACAAATACAAGAAGTATAAAAGGACCCTTCCAGTCGTTAGGAAGAAATTTTGGAAGTACATCAGGAACACCTGATTCTTCAAATATCTTTGATAATAAGGCAAAACCAAGCAAAAGACCAAGAAGATTGAGGATTATTCCCCATTCACCCTGACGTAAACCTTTATGCATAAGTTGTTCGCTCATTGGATTTGTTCCGAAAAGATGTTCAATCAGATGAAATCCCGGATCAAAAACAAGTTTGAATAACAACAATACGGAAAGTCCGATTATCGCTACCCGGAAGGTCTGTTTATGAAATAGTGCAACCCCGAGCAGAATAAGCCCGAATATAATAAATTCAACCCTTACCGGTCCGATTGAAGGGACAGAGCCTCCGGCAGCGAAAAGACACAAGGGTGAAAATAACACCGCAATTAACGCTAATAATTTCTTGTTGTTTCTGAGAATGAGTGATTTAACAGATTTTTTCATTTATCCAGGAGTATATAAGTAAGTAATCAGGAATAAAAGTACACCTAAGATAAATATATTTTGTGATTATTTATTGGAGTTTGAATCCGGGAAATCTATGATCCCGGAGTCTTGTTTGTTGCCATCACCATTTTCACTTTCAGCCGTGTACCAATTTCAAGAAGATCAGCAAGGTCCTGAACCGTAAGAGTATATTCTAACCTGAGAATAACAGTAGGTTCCTGAAGTGTGCTTATCTGTGCTTTCAGCATAGGTTCGATGTCATCAAAATTCACTTTATGACTATCGATAAAGTATTCTTTGTCTTTGGTAACTGAAATTGTAATTTGCTGTTTGTTCAGTGTCTGGGAGGATTTTGAGTTTGGCAGCAAGAGTTTGATTACATTGGGATTGGCCAGGGATGATACAATCAGAAAAAACAGCAGTAGGAAGAACATAATATCATTCAGAGATGATGTTGCAACCTCCGGCTTAAAATGTTTTGTTCTTTTAATAATCATTTCACAGCACTTTTATGACCTCATTTACCTGTCTCTGCATCAAAATGGAATATCGATCTATCATCATCTGCAAATAATGATAACAGCTGTAGGCTATTACGCCAACAATTAATCCTGTCCCGCTGCAGATCATTTTCTGATATAATCCGCCTGCTATAATGCCAATGCTGATGTTATCAGCTAAGGATATATTATAGAAGATCTTAATTACTCCTGAAATTGTACCTATGAACCCGAGCATCGGGGCAATACCTGCAATGATTCCAAGATATCCGGTGTTTTTTTCCATCTCCGAGATCTCTATATTGGCTGTAGCCTCCATATAACTCTCTGCATCCTTCGATGTTTTTCCTTTCTGGTTGAGTCCGCTCTCAAGAATTCTTCCCAGTGATGTACTGTCATTCCTTGCGTGAATCAGTGCCTCTTCGTTTCTTTTCTTCCGAAGCTCGTCAATGACATTATAAATCAGATCCTGATCAACTACTGCACTTTTCCTGATATACATGAACCTCTCGATAAAAAGATAAATGCTGAATATCGACAGGAGAATAATAGGGATCATAATAAATCCCCCCTTCATGAGCAATTCAGCTACATTATTAACTGTATTGGTGTCTTTCAGATGCGGCTGATCAATCAGCAATAAGATGTAATTGTAGAGCATTTTTATCCTTTTATTAAGTCATCAAAGTTATAAATTGTTAATGGCTTGAAAGAACGCTTATTTGATTTTTTTAGTATGAAAGGATTATTTATTAACAATTAAAGAGGATAACTTAGTCAAACAAATTGTGCAAACTCCTTAGGAAAAACCTGTTGTAACTGTTAAATTTGGGAGTTTATTTGACAACTCGATATTTTTTAATCGGTGAATGGGTAAAAATGGTTAGGG
This sequence comes from Bacteroidales bacterium, assembly GCA_003157075.1. Lineage (GTDB taxonomy): Bacteria > Bacteroidota > Bacteroidia > Bacteroidales > VadinHA17 > LD21. The sequence goes on from PMIL01000188.1 coordinate 5,887, forward strand.
TGAATACTTTTTCTGATAAGAATTCGTTCTGAATAATACTAATACTAATCTATATGACAGCAGTTCTATTTCATATTGCACAGGCATTTGATACACTTAATAAAACTATTGCGTCTCCTGCTCTCCCTGTTCAGACCGCACCTGACGCAACAAAGCTGATAGATATAATTATGAAAGGTGGTATCATCATGATACCCATTGGTTTACTTTCTATAATTGCTGTTTATGTTTTCATTGAGCGTTATCTAACCATCAGGCGTCATATAAGTTCGGATGTGGATTTCATGAACAGTATACATGAGTATATACTTAACGGAAGGACTGATTCGGCTCTCACATTATGCCGCAATACCGCAAAACCCATTGCCAGGATGATCGAAAAGGGGATTTCCCGTCTGGGCAAACCTATTAAAGAAATAGAAGAATCAATTGAGATAGCAGGCAAGTTCGAAGTTTATGACCTTGAAAAGAATATTCAGATACTGGCTGTAATTGCAGGTATTGCTCCTATGTTCGGTTTCCTCGGAACCATAATTGGGGTAATAAAAATATTTTTCAATATTTCAATGACAAGTGATGTCAGCATTGGTACTGTTTCTGCCGGACTTTATGTCAAAATGGTTTCCAGCGCCTCGGGACTCATTGTCGGTATCGTCGCATATATAGGTTATCATTGGCTCAATATAATGGTGAATAAGGCTATCCACCAGCTGGAATGGAATGCTATGAATTTCATTGATCTGTTAAAAAGCCCGTCGAAATGATAAGCCTGCGTAAGAAAAAAGACTTTACAGCTGAGGTATTTACTTCATCCATGAATGACATCATGTTCTTTCTTATGTTGTTCTTCATTATTATTTCCACACTGCTTAATCCCAGCATGATACGGGTTTCATTACCCAGTTCGCGAAGCAGTCAGACAATTCAAAAGAAGGAGATTAACCTCACAATGACAAAAGAGAAGCTTTATTATGTGAACAATACACAGGTTCCTTTTGAAGCCCTGGAGTCTGAATTGAAAAAAGAACTTGCACATTCTCCCGAAGCTTTTATAATGTTGCGATTTGATAATATGCTTCCCATCCAGGATTTAGTTAATGTACTTTCTGTAGGGAACAGACTGAATTCGAAAATGATCATTGCAACTTCAAAGTCAAAATAAGTTTAACAGGCAATGGTTTACTTTGGTATCAGCATTTCTTTATTTTCCTGGTAAAGTTTCATTGCCTCCAGAATTATTTCATAAGCTTTTGTCTTGTCCATAAATTGCTCCACGATAACGTTCTTATGCTCGAGCATCTTATAGTCTTCAAAAAACCTCTTCAGTTCTACAAGGGTATGAGGAGGGAGCTCTGATAGTTCATTTATATAATTTACTCCCATATCATTTCCTGCAACAGCTATTATTTTATCATCTCGTTCCTCGCCGTCAATCATTTCCATTGCGCCAATTACTTTAGCTTCAACGATACACATCGGGAATACGTCAATTGAACAAATGACAAGTATATCGAGAGGGTCATGATCGTCGCAGTAAGTCTGGGGAATGAAGCCATAGTTGGCAGGATAATGTACCGAGGAAAATAAGACTCTGTCGAGCCGGAGAAGCCCGGTATCCTTATCCAGTTCATATTTGCCTTTTGATCCTTTTGGAATTTCAATTATGCTTTTGACAAAAGAGGGAGCGTTTTTCCCTGTGTCAACGCAATGCCATGCATGAGAACAAAAATTCATATTTCTGAATATTAATTACTATTCAAAGTTAAGAATAAAGTGCATTGAAAGAAGGGCTTGGGTTGAGGTAAAAATATATTATTTTTGAGAAAATGTTAGATATGAGATTACCCCAGTTCGCCGATATTCAGAATGCACATTCAAGGATCAGCCCATTTATTCATCGGACTCCTGTTTTAAAGTCCATGCAATTAAATGAACTCTTCAACTGCGAGCTTTATTTTAAATGTGAAAACTTTCAAAAGGTTGGAGCTTTCAAATTCAGAGGTGCTACTAATGCTGTTCTCTTATTATCTTCTGAAGAAAAGCTTAGAGGGGTTGTAACACATTCTTCAGGGAATCATGCAGCAGCACTGGCCCTGGCCGCACGGATGAACGGAATAAAGGCAAATATTGTAATGCCGGAGAATGCACCTGCTGTCAAGAAAATTGCAGTTGCCGGGTATGGAGCAGAGATAACATTCTGTAAACCCACATTACAGGCCCGCGAGGATACTACCTGCAGGATAATTGAAAACACAGGTGCTACTCTTATTCATCCTTATGATAATTTCAATGTTATTTGTGGTCAGGGAACTGCGTCGCTGGAACTTCTTCAGGAAAAAGAAGATCTTGATATTGTTATAGCTCCGGTCGGAGGGGGAGGCCTGCTGAGCGGGACATCAACATATGTAAAAGGAATGAACCTGAATATTCAGGTTTTTGGCGCTGAACCATTAAATGCGAATGATGCTTATATCTCTTTCAATTCTGGCATTTTGACCAAATCCGATAATCCTGTAACATGTGCCGACGGACTTCTTACTTCATTGAGTGATCTTACATTTTCAGTTATCAGAAAGAATGTGGATAAGATTCTTACCGCACAGGAAGATTCAATAATTGAATGCATGCTGCTTGTATGGGAAAGAATGAAAATTATTATTGAGCCATCATCTGCAACTGTTCTTGCAGTGGTAAAAGAAAACCCCGGACTGTTCACCGGTAAAAAAATAGGTTTGATAATATCGGGAGGGAATGTAGATTTCAGAAAACTCCCGTTTTAATTTTTCTTTCTGAAATATGATATGATGGGATAATGATCAGAGTATTTAACCTTTATTATCTCGAAAAAGCTATTGATGAGAGCATCATCATATAAAATATAGTCTATCCTGTTTGCAGGGTAGTTTCCTCTGTAGGTAAAACCTGCACCATAGCCTGAATTGACAAATGAATCATTAAGTCCTTTCCTGATTTTAGTATATGCATATGATACCGGTGTGTCATTAAAATCACCGAGAACAATAACCGGATAGGGAGAACGGTTAATGTGATCTTTTACAACCTTTGCCTGATTGGCTCTCTTTACAAATCCCTTCTTAAGGCTCAACGATAAGCTTTTTACCTCTGTCATAGTCTCTTTATCATCGGACGCAGTCAGTTCGTTTATAAATGATCGTTCCATTCTCATTAGTCGGAATGACTGAAGGTGGTTATTATATATCCTGAATGTGTCATTCTGAATAAGGACATCTGTATATATTGAAAGACTTGAAGACCCCGGATGAATTATTTCGCCCTTACTGATAATCGGAAATTTACTGAAAGTTACAATTCCGTAAGACTTGTTTTTACCGCTTCCGATAATTTTCAGATGAGTAAAATATTCACCGCCAAGTGCTGTTTCGAAAAATGCTTCTTCCACCTTCGAGTTGCCAAGCAGGAAATACTCCTGAAGACATATTATATCAGGCTTTTGATTTTTCAGGAACTGAATTATTTTTTTATCAGAAGTAACACCGTGAGTATTTTCAAAATAATTAAAAAGTCGCACATTATAGCTTAAGACTTTAATTGTGTTTGTTTTATCTCCAGTAGGTTTGGCCAGTTTTATATAATTCGAAAAGTGGTGAAATCCGATTGCTATTACAACTATTGAAATAATTGCTTCAAATCTTAACAGCATTGCCCAGATAATTACCAGAATGATATTGATTAACAGCAGATATGGATAGGCAAGACCAAAAAAAGCAGGAAGAGCAAAATCCATAGGATTAATAACTACTGCCAGGTAGGACAATAGCAGCATAAATGCGAAACATGCATTTATTGCTAATAGAACTTTATAGAGGATCTTTCTCAAAAACAATAATTTGTGATTACTAATTTACCAAAATTGAAGCGGAATCGTATTTAAGAATGGTGTTTTTTGACAAGAGCGGAAATAGTTTATATAAACGGGTTTAATTATGAGGTCAATTTTTATTCTGACTCTCTTTAAACAGTGTTTCCTTTTCCTCTTTTGTCAGGCTATCATATCCTCCTTTGGAAATTTTATCCAGTATATGATTTATGTGCTTTTGATGGTCAGCTCTGATAGCATTATAATCATATTCAGTCGCAACTTTCTTATGAGTTACTTTGTGTTTCTTCCTGGGTTTAAACATAGTAGCAAAAAAATCCAATATTCTGTTGAACCCTTTTCCCATATCGCGTCCGTGTCTTAAATTCATTGTGTAGAAATAGCCGAAAATTGCACCACCTATATGAGCCAGCTTTCCTCCGGAATTAATGGAGAAGTCCATAACTGATGTAAATATAAATATTGCCAGTGCCAGGTACTTTATTTTTATCCTTCCGAGCAACATGAGCTGGACAGTATAATCCGGTACATATGCTGCAATGGCAATTACAACTGCCATAACAGAGGCAGAAGCTCCGATTGCTACCGAATCAGCAACTACACCTGTAAAAGCGGGAAATATATTGAATGAGAGTATGTAAACCAATGCTCCGCTGATACCTCCGAGTAAATATACAGCTACAAGTTTTCTCCCATCCAGGTATTCGAGAAAGATCCTTCCAAAAGAATATAACCATAGCATGTTGAACAGGATATGCCAGATGCCTTTATGAGTAAACATGTATGTAATTAATGTCCACGGTCTTAAGAGCAGGGCATTCAAGGAAGCCGGAACTGAAAAAATATCCAGGGCTTTCTCCGAGATTTCAGGGTTGTTCATAAGAAAACCTGCTACGGCCACGATAGTCATCAAAACAAATACTGCAATGTTGATGTAGATCAGCCGGGTAAGATTACTCCCATTTCTGAAAGTCAGTTTTATATCGTCCCAGATTCCCATCAGTATAATGTATTTGTTGTTTTTCTCCAGTACCTGATAAGGATATAACCAAATAGCATACCTCCAAGATGTGCAGCATGGGCAATATTGCTTCCGGGTTGTGTTACAGCCAGAATCAGTTCAAGCGTCCCGTAACCCAGAACCAGCCATTTTGCTTTAATTGGCATTGGAGGAATAAGGAGCAATAACTGAGTATTCGGGAAAAGGACTCCGAAAGCGAGTAATACCCCGAAAATTGCACCGGAAGCACCGACAGTGGGTGTATTAAGCAATAGCTGAAGACCTTGCATATCAGGGTCGGTAAATACCTTTCCCTGATGAAAGTATGCAGTTCCTTCATTTATAACCGTTTGAACGCTTTCAGGACTAAGGCTCTGGATCAGATGATGGTATTGAAAAAAAATCACTGTTTCGTGAGTAAAAGCAGCTCCCAGTCCGCAGACCATATAAAAAATGAAAAATCTCTTTGGTCCCCAAACGTTTTCCAGAATAGGTCCGAATATAAATAGTGCATACATATTGAAAAATATATGCATGAAACCTCCATGCATAAACATATGTGTGACTATCTGTAATGGTTTGAACTGGCTTGACGCCGGGAAATAAAGTCCCAATAGGGCATTCAGGTCAATGCCAAAAACGCTGCTGGCTGCATAATATGCTAAAAGCATCAGTACATTGATCATTATGATATTCTTCACCACCGGGGGTAAATCCAGTATTCCTCTTCCGTATCCGTTCATCTATTAATTATTATAATATTTTTAGTTCATCAATTGTTGGGCCAAATCATTTTAATTTATTCCAGCAGTCAAATTGTCATAATGATTATCAAAAGTGATTTGGAAGACTAGTACTTCTTATTTTTCGTATTTACCCCCTTCCCAACCTTTCCCCAAAGGGGAAGGAGGTCATTTCCCCCTTGGGGGAAAGCGAAAGGGGGTATTATGATAAGAACTGAAAATCATGCTCTGCTAATTATTTAAATCTCTTATCAATTTCATCGAGTGTAATTATGCTTATAACAGGTTTACCCTTTGGTGAATAATTCGGCGAATGGCAAGCGAAGAGTGTGTCAAAGAGATCTTCCATTTCACCCTGGCTAAGTACTTTTCCGTATTGAATTGCCGTTGCCCCCGCCATTCCTGATGCGACTTTTTCTTTTGCGCTTGTCGATGGCTCAGCCTGCGTATTTTTATAATCCTCAAACAGAATCTCCAGCATCATAACCGGATCGGACGAGTCACTGTCTGCCGGTCTCCCATTGATAGTAATTTTATTTTTACCGGGATGCTGGAAACTGAAGCCAAGCAATTCGAGATCTGCTTCGATTTCTTTCAGAATTAAATAATCAGAAGGATTGAGCTCAACAGTAACCGGGAACATATCTGTCTGGCTAATAGCCCTGTTATTACTCAGACACTCTAAAAATCTTTCATATAAAACCCTTTCATGAGCTCTCTTCTGGTCAATCAGCATCAGGCCCGATTTGACCGGACATACTATGTATTTATTTTTGACCTGGAAAAATTTTCTTTGTGACTCCCTGATCTTATCAAATTGCTCAGGATTGTCATTCTCTTTTTCCAGTGAAGTATAGAGCTTTTCCCAATTTGCAGTATTCTCCTTTTCAAACCGGTCAATATATCCCGACCTGTCATGATTTCTCTCTTCTCCGTCGAAAGGATTAAATTGTGTATTAATTTCTATTCTTGGCTGTTCCGGCATATTCCCGGTTGCTCTCATAACTGGTATATCAATTAGAGCTTCATTTTCAAAATCGAGAGATGGAACAATATTAAACCGGCCAAGAGCTTCTCTTACCGATGCCATTAAGATCTGCCAGATAGATCTTTCATCTTCAAATTTTATTTCTGTTTTTGTTGGATGGATGTTTATATCTATAGATGCCGGATCAGCTTCCATAAAAATGAAATAAGAAGGAATTGCTTCTACCGGAAGTATATTCTGATAAGCCTCAACAACTGCTTTATGGAAATAAGGATGTTTCATAAAACGGTTATTCACGAAAAAGAATTGTTCGCCATAGGTCCTTCTGGCATTCTCGGGTTTTCCGATGAACCCCCTGATTTTTATCAGGCTTGTTTCCGTTTCTATAGTAATCAGGTCCTGATTTATCTGTTTCCCGAAAACTCCGATAATACGCTGTCTTAAATTGGAAGCCGGAAGATTATATATTTCGGCATCATTGTGATGAAGCGAAAATCTGATGTCAGGATGCGCCAGGGCAATCTTCTGGAATTCATTGACAATATGTCTGATTTCAGTGTTATCTGATTTGAGGAATTTACGCCGGGCAGGTATGTTGAAAAAAAGATTTTTAACTGAAAAGCTTGAGCCGACAGGACAGCTGCAGGGTTCCTGAATTTCAACTTTTGAACCGTTTACTACAACCAGTATTCCTGTTTCACTTTCGGTCATTCTTGTTTTAAGCTCTACCATTGCGACAGCGGCGATTGAAGCAAGAGCTTCGCCTCTGAACCCTTTAGTTGTAATTGCGAACAGATCCTGGGCAGATGTAATCTTTGAAGTGGCATGTCTTTCAAATGATAACCTTGCATCGGTCTCCGACATTCCTGTTCCGTCGTCAATTACCTGTATTAATGTTTTCCCGGAGTCTTTTATTATCACCCTGATATTATTTCCTCTGGCATCAACCGAGTTTTCAATAAGCTCTTTTACAACAGAAGCAGGTCTCTGTATTACTTCTCCGGCAGCAATCTGGTTGGCTACCGAATCGGGTAGAAGCTTTATAACATCAGACATCAGTAAAATTATTATAACAGATACAGCTAATATTCAGCACGAATGCCAGCTCCTGATTATTGTTATGCATCCTTTAATTAAACAATTATACAAATATATAAATAATTGGTACATAACTTTTCAGAATAGACTAAGCGAAGCCGGATGAAAAGTATAATGGGAATTTATGATCAGATGATTATCTTTGGTAAAAATTCCGGGAAAATGGAAAAACTGTCCTTCTTTATAGCTGCGATTTTTTTAATTTCTTTCTCAGGTTGTACGCATCGAAAGGGAGAAAATGTTATTAAGGTAATCACATTAAATGTGAGATATGATAATCCTGAGGACAGTGTCAATGCGTGGCCTGAAAGAGCATCACAGGTCTGTAATTTTATAATAAATGAAAAGCCCGATATTCTTGGTATGCAGGAGGTGTTATGGAACCAGTACAAGGTTCTGGATTCAGTCCTTACCGATTATTCATCGGTTGGCGTAGGACGGGAAGATGGTTCCAGGCGCGGGGAGATGAACCCTGTATTTTTCAGAAAAGAAAAGTTTGATGAGGTCAGGTGCATTACTTTCTGGCTATCTGATTTTCCGGATCTTCCGGGATCCATAGGATGGGGTTCCTCATTACCTCGAATTGTTACCTGGATGGAATTTGTGGAAAAGAAAAGTCATAAACATTTTTTCTTTTTCAATACTCATTTTGCACACGATTCTGAAACGGCAAGGCTGATGAGTTCAAGGGTTCTTCTTAAAGAAGTTAACAGGATATCAGAAGGATACCCGTTTATTATCTCAGGTGATTTTAATATGCCTCCAACAAGTACCGGTTACTCAATTTTAACTGGTCCTGATGAAAGTGTTCCTCTGATTAAAGATGCTTATGTTATTACTGAAAGAAGACCTTCTGGTCCGGTATATACTTTCAATGGCTTTTCTGATAAAACTAAATCAGAAAGAGTAGATTATATTTTTGTACGCAATGGGATGAAAGTGACGGATTACAAAACTGTAGTTAAAAAGGATAAGGGAATTTTCATTTCCGACCATTGGCCTGTTGAGGCGCTAATCTCACTTGAATAGATTATTTCATATTTAACCACAAAGCACACAAAGAAGGATTTCGACCTTTTCAACAGTCCCAAACTAATAAAAAACTTTATCTTGTTTCCCTATGCGGTTTTACGATACCGCCGGACTGCCAGAGTTGTGAAAGCTATTGCAATTATGATAAGAGAATAGAGCTCCATCCTTATGTCGTGAATTGTTGATCCCTTCAGCATTACCATCCTGTTTATTCTCATCAGATGTGCAACAGGATTGATAAGGTTGAAATCCTGGGCCCAGGCTGGCATACTCTCATAAGGTGTAAAAATACCGCTCATCAAAATGAAAATAATCATGCAAAAGAATGCTACAAACATATATTGTTGCTGAGTCCCGGAAAAGGTTGAAACAAAAAGTGCAAGCCCAAGAACTGCGATCAGGAATATGAAAGAGCTCATGAAAAGCAATACAATGCTTCCTACGAAAGGTATATTGAAGACCAGTTTGCCGATTATCAGACCTAGGGAAAGATCAATCATCCCGATAATAAGGAAAGGAACCATTTTTGCAATGATAAACTGGTGTTTTCTGACCGGAGTAACATTAATCTGTTCAATTGTACCAACCTCTTTCTCCCTTACCATATTAAGACCTGCAAGAAGAAATCCAATTGCAGTTACAAGTATTCCGAGAATTCCCGGCAGCATATAGTGTTTGTAGTTAAGCATTTCATTATACCAGTACCTGTTTGTGATCTGAATCTGGGGGATAGGCTCCATCGGAGTGGATTTCATGTTCTCAGTAAGCAGAATTGCATTATAATCACGCAGGACTCCGTTCAGATAGGCCCAGGAGAGTTGTGCCGTTGATGCATTAACAGCATCCACTGAAGCCATAATTTTTGCTGGTCGTTCTGTAAGAATATCTTTTCCAAAATCTGAAGGGATACTTAGGATTATGTCAAATTTATTCCTGTGAAGCATATTGTTTGCTTCAGTCTCGGAAAATGATGAAAATGTTATTTTGAAAAACTTTGATCCCTCAAGTTTGCTTATCAGACCTCTCGATTCCGGAGTCATGTCCTTATCAATGATGCAAAGCCTGACATTTTTCATTTCGAATGTTACTGCCGGAACAAGCAGCAGCATCTGCACTATCGGTACAGCAAATATTGCTTTGGAGATAAATTTGTTTCTGAAAATCTGCAGAAATTCTTTTCGGATCAGATATNNCGGTTTGAGGTATGCGGTATGCGGCTCTATTCAAGTCTGACTTTGAACTTCCTTACGCTTAACCCGATGAACAGTATTGTCATGGAAAGAAGTATAAGTGTTTCTTTCCATACATATTGAAACCCTGTACCTTTTATCATTATATTTTTAATAATTATTATAAAATACCGGGGCGGCATAGCCAGGCTTACAATCTCATAAGGTTTGGGCATATTTTCTACAGGATAGATAAAGCCGGAGAGCAGGATGGTTGGAAGCATCATCCCGACAAGAGAGATGAAGATTGCCTGCTGCATAGTGCTTGAAACTGTTGATATAAGTATTCCCACTGACAGACTTAGCATAATATAAAGCATTGATTCAGCAAGAAGCAGGATAATACTTCCTTTTACCGAGAGTCCGAAAACCAGCCAGGAAAGCAGTAGTATGAGCAGAACGTTTATAAAGGAGAGCAGGAAGTAGGGCATAACTTTACCAAGGATTATCTGAATGGGTTTCAGGGGTGACACCAGAAGTACCTCCATTGTTCCGAATTCCTTTTCCCTGGTTATGGTAACAGATGTCATAAGGGCACAGATAAGTATCAATATCATCGTGATTACCCCCGGAACGAACATATGCTGGCTCTTCAGGTTTGGATTATAAAACATCTTTACTTCAGGCTGTATTATGAGTGAATTTTTTCCCTGCATCCCTGAAATTTCCATATTGAAGTCCGATATAATCGCCATGGTATAATTTGTGACCAGTGTTGCTGTATTTGGTTCAGAACCGTCAGCTATAATACTGATATTTGCTTTTCCTTCGCTTAAAAGTTTTTTACCGAAATCCTTTTCAAAAATAATAACCTCTTTAGTCTTACCTTTCCTGAAAATACCTTCGATCTCATTGTAGTTTATAAGATTTTCAGTCCGTCTGAAGAATCCTGATGAGATTATTTTATCTGTCAGTTTTTGTGTGGTTTCGTCTTTTGAGAGATCAAGGAAGGCGACTCCCGCATTCTTAACATCGGTGCTTACAGCGAAACCAAATATAAGGATCTGAGCTGCGGGTATGCCAAAAAGAATGAAGAGCGTTCTATAATCCCTGAAAATATGTAGGAACTCTTTCTTTACAAAACCGAGGAATCGTTTCATTGTATTATTCAGATAATCAAATTACAAACAAAGAATATATTTTTCGCCTCTATTCTACCCCTCAACCCCTCAAATGGGGCCTAATTCATCAATTTCTATATTTGCCCCTTTCCCTTTCCTGTTGTTTTTTGCCACACAGATGGCGGTTCGGAGGTCAATTTGGCCTTGCTATTTTTATAAAAACCTCCTCAACAGAATCTGCCCCATACTGCTTCTTAAGGTTTTCCGGAGTGTCCAGTGCAACAATTCTGCCCTCACTCATTATAGATATTCTGTCACAATATTCAGCTTCGTCCATGTAATGTGTTGTTACAAAAACAGTAATGCCTCTTTCGGCAGTTTCATAAATCATTTCCCAGAATTGCCGTCGTGTAATTGGGTCAACTCCTCCTGTCGGTTCATCCAGGAAGACTATTTTAGGTTCGTGAAATACAGCTACCGAAAATGCAAGCTTCTGACGCAGGCCCAGTGGCAGATCTGCTATGAATTTGTTCCCATATTCCCGGAAATTAAGTTTTTCAAGCAGATCATCGGTTCTTTCCTTTATTAATGACTTGGTCATTCCGTAAATTCCGCCATAAAGCATAATATTTTCTTTTACAGTCAGATCCTCATATAATGAGAATTTCTGACACATATAGCCAATCTGTTTTTTTATTGCTTCCGGTTTCTTTGATGCATCGACGCCGGCTACCAGGACTTCCCCTGATGTAGGAGAGGAGAGCCCCGACAAGATCCTGATTGCAGTTGTTTTCCCGGCTCCGTTGGCGCCTAGAAATCCGAATATTTCTCCTTTGAAAACCTCAAAGGAAAGATTATCGTTCGCAATAAAATTTCCGAACTTTTTTACCAGATTCTTTACAATTATGACCCTGTTATCCATTTATGCAGGTTTTTGCATTAATTCGAGGAATCTGTCTTCAATACCAGCCTGTGTCTCCTCAACTGTCACGTTTTTTAATCCTGATTCATCGAGAAATGCGATCAAAGATTCTTTAATGAGGTCACCAGTAAAAGTGACATGAACAGAATCTCCGAAGGGATAGGCAGTCATAGTCTGGGGATATCTTCTTATTGTTGTGATAAGCTTGAACTTTTCATCTGCCTTTACCATGAATAACTTAGAGGAGAAACCATCTCTGATTTTTTGCGGAGTTGCAACTGATAGTACTGATCCGTTCTGGATTAATGCAACTCTGTCGCATTTCATTGCCTCATCCATGTAGGGAGTTGATACGATTATGGTAATGTTATGCTGTCTGAGCTTAGCTAGCATTGTCCAGAATTCTGATCTTGAGACTGCATCGACCCCTGTTGTTGGTTCATCAAGAATAAGCAGCTTCGGTTTATGGATCAATGCACATGAAAGTGCCAGTTTCTGTTTCATTCCACCCGAGAGCTTTCCGGTAAGACGTTTTTTGAAGGGTTCAATATGTGAATAGATGTCTGCAATAAGATCATAGTTTTCCTTTACAGTTGTTCCGAATAC
>PMIL01000188.1:18520-22815 GCA_003157075.1 Bacteroidales bacterium
TGATCAGAATTTTGCTTCTCCCGGCATACCTGATTTCATTATTCCGTCATTTTTTATTTCTATGTCAACTGCATAAACCAATGTTACACGCTCCTCTTTTGTCTGTATAATCTTCGGTGTAAATTCCGCTTTGTCCGATATATAACTTATGGTACCCGGAAATGAGCTGTATCCCTTTTTCCCGCTATCGATTCTTACTGTGCACTGCTGTCCGATTTTAATGTTTCCCAATTGTGCTCCGCTGACATATACCTTTAATTTCATTACTGACAGGTCAGCAATCTTAACCAGAGGTTTGCCCATGGTTGTTATTTCACCTGCTTCAGCATATTTCTCGAGGATTGTTCCTTTTAAAGGACTCATTACCGAACTTCTCTTTATTTGTTCATTGAGAGATGCTTTTTTTGATTCATAAACTGTGAGGTCAGCTGCAACAGAAGACCTTTGTGTATTATTGGCAGCAATTTGTTTCTCCAGTACTGATGCCTGACCGGTCATATCATCCAATTGCTTCTGTGTTGCAGCACCATCTTTCAGCATTTTCCCAATCCTTTCTATATTAACATTCAGGTTCAGTATCTGCTGGTTCAGAATATCGTTTTGTGCATTTATTGAACTGATACGTGTAAGGATACTTTTCATGCCTGCATCTATTTCTGCTTTCTGAAGATGAAAGAGTGTAGTGTCGATAAAAGCTATTTTCGATCCGGTGTCGATTTGTGTTCCTTCAACCGGGTCAAACTGCATGATGCGACCATTGGTTTCTGCAGAAACGATTACTTCTGTAGCTTCAAAATTGCCAAATGCATCGGCCTGGTCAGTTTTGCTTTTACAGCCGGCAAAAAGAACCGTGGCTATAATTATTAATGTACTGGTTTTCATATTGGTATAATGTTTTGTTTACTCTATAATTAGTTTCATTTAGCTCTGACTTCTTACCCCCTTGCTCCCTTTTTGTTTTTGCCCCTCAACTCTTTCACCTCTTGACCCTTTTTTCTTTTTACCCCCAACCCCCCTTTTTTCTTTTTACCCCCCAATCCCGGAGAGCGGGACTAAATCCCAGATATTATTGTATCTCCTTTCCGCTTATATTCACATATTCAATCCCCGATAATGCCAGGTTAATTTTATGAATTTCATAATTTATGACAGCCTGCCGTTCGGAATTGAGTTCATTCAGATACTCAGTAGCAGTAATTGTCCCGTTCTGGTATTGCGATTCAGCTGTGGCAGTTATCCTTTTCCTTAGTGTAATAAGTTCATTATCAGTCTCAATCAATGTTTTCAGACTTAATATTTCAGAGTTTTTTGATATGAGAAGCCTTTTCAGGTTGTCAGTAAGGTCATTTTTCCTGTTTTCGATGATAGTTTGCTGATATGAGATTATTTTCCTTTCATTCCTTGATTTGTTCCAATCAAAAATATTCCATTTTGCACCGGCTCCAACTAAATAGTAAGGTGCGAACTCATTTTTAAAGAAATTGCTGCCCGGAGGATTTCCATATCCCAGAGTGGCAAATCCGAAAGCTTTTGGCATCCTTTTGCTGTCAATAACCTTTATGCCTGCAGCAAGCTGTTCTTTTCTCAGTTCAAAAAGCTGCAACTCAGGCCGGCTTATTTCATCAGAGAGCAGGCCGGGCACCAATGGTTGTACAAATTCTGTGGAACTGTCGATTTGATCACTGGTAAGATCAGACAGAATTTTAATAAAGGAAATTCTCCTGATCTCATTCTCAGCCAATTGCTGTTCGATTTTAATCTTTTCCGAGGTAAGCACGTCTTCATCTGACTTTAAAATGACTCCATTAATAATACCTGATTGAATGGATCCGATCTTCTTTTTTATTATTTCCAGGTAATTATTTAGAAGATCCTTTTGTCTTGCGAGAAGTAAAAGGTTAAAGTAAAAACTGTTTATCTGTTCCCTGATTTTATAAAGATCAGTTTCTGTTTGTTTCTGATTGACGTTCAGGTCGGCTTTCTCAAGCTCTCTGGCACCTTTGATTGCACCACCATCATAAATGACCTGGTTTATATCTACGGTGATTTTATATTGCTCATGAGGAAGAGGCTTTATTGCACTTGCAATTCCAGGTATTGGCAAACCACCAAGAACACCGCTCATATCAATAACAGATGAATTGTAAATAAAGCTTCCGTTGGCATCGAGTATCGGTAACCATCCCTTTACAAGATTTTCATCTTTAAGCCGTGAAATATCTGAGTAGCTCTTTTTTTCAGATGCCAGTGCGTTAGAGGCTATTGCATGGTCATAGCACTCTTTAAGAGTAAGGATCTTCTGGGCATGTATTGTAACCGGTCCTGAAATAAGTACAATTAGCAATATCAATACTCGTTTTTTCATATATTTTGATTTAATATTTTTTCATTTCAGGCACTAATTATTTGGTTATAGCTTTTATAACGAACTCTGCAGCAAATGTTTTTCTTTCTTCGGTATATTTATCGAAATCGATACCAAAATTATCAAATGCAACTTCAATAATTCCTTTTGCCGCAAAAGGGAAGACACTTAGAGATACAATGGTTGTCATAATTTGTGGAAGAGTTTCCTCGGTTATATTGTATTTATATAATTCCTCAGAATGTTGTTCTATGATTGTGGTCCATAATTTTCTGAAGTCAACATTGCGCAATAACTTTTTTATCCTTTGGGGGTTATGATTAATTTCATTTATAATAAATCCGGGAAGTTTTGGATTCTGTTGCATAAATGTTATATGCTCCCTGAAGAAAAATCTTATTTTGTCTTCAAGAGAAAGATTTTTTTCGAATATTGGAGTAAATTTCATAAACATTTTCTGGGCCAGTTTTGTAAAAACTGCCTCAAAAAGATGATCCTTTGTCCTGAAATAATAGTGCAAAAGAGCTTTATTTATACCGGCGCGGTCGGCAATATTCTGCATACGTGCTCCTGATAATCCATCCTCTTCAAAAACTACAGTGGCGGCTTCAAAGATTATTTCCTCAGTCAGTTTTTCATTCTCGCTCATATTTAACTTTTTGGTTTAACCAATTGATTTAACTAATAAGTTTAACTGAATGGTCAAAAGTATAATGAATTTCTGAAATAAGCAATGAATATTTTGAAATATTTTTGAATTGGGGAGTTAATTTGCTTACATTTAGCAATATATGATTTGATTTTAGACCTTGTAACTCTATCCTGCTTGGATGTTAAACAGGAAAAATTTAGATTTGTAATAAGAAATAGTGTTCATTATCAAATAAAAGATTTCGTATTATGAAATGGCAAGGCAGAGAAGAAAGCGGAAATGTAGAAGACCGCAGAGGTATGTCAAGGGGCAAGATGGCAATTGGTGGCGGAATCGGCACAATAGTCGTTGCTTTGATAGTATTGCTTTTGGGTGGAGATCCCTCGCAGTTTCTCAATGGCCTTCAGAGCGGATCTGATACAGAGCAGGTAAAACCTACAGCAGAGGAGGATCAGATGGCTCAATTCGTTTCGGTAGTCCTTAAGGATACGGAAACAGTATGGGGCAAAATATTTGAGAAATCAGATAAGGTATACCATCAGCCAAAGCTTGTTCTTTTCAGGGGTGAGGTTGAATCAGCATGCGGACTGGCAAGTACAGCAAGCGGTCCTTTTTATTGTCCATCAGATCAAAAAGTGTATATAGATCTGAGTTTCTGTGATCAGTTAAAAACACAGTTCGGGGCATATGGTGATTTTGCCGTTGCCTATGTAATTGCTCATGAGATTGGTCATCATGTTCAGAACCAACTGGGTATAATTGAGACTGTCGACGGGCAGAAATCGGGGTTAAGCAAAATAAAAGCCAATCAGCTAACGGTGAGGCTTGAATTGCAGGCTGATTTTCTGGCAGGAATGTGGGCTCATTATGCACAGGAAATGCTTCATACCCTTGATGCCGGGGATATTGAGGAAGCGATGAATGCTGCAGCAGCTGTGGGTGATGATAAGCTTCAGATGCAATATCAGGGGAAGGTTATGCCGGATGCTTTTACTCATGGTACTTCCGCCCAGCGTAAGGAATGGTTCCGCAGAGGATGGGAAACCGGTGATCTTGATAAGGGAGATACGTTCAGGGGAAAAATTTAAGGAGCTCCTCTTTCTGACATATTAATAGATTATAATATATGGGCATGCCAGGGCATGTCCTTTTTTTTTCATAAAAATTTTCATAAAATTTTTCATTTTTAAAATATAATATTTTATATTTGTAATATATAAGCATCTTATATATTATATTTATAAAATATTGGGATATTAAACTATTAAACTATTAAAC
>PMIL01000062.1 GCA_003157075.1 Bacteroidales bacterium
CTACCGTCAAGTTCCTCTCACACGCTTGTTGGTGGTTTGATAGGAGCCGCAGTCGCGAGTACAGGATGGAGTTCGGTGATAATGTCAGGTGTAATCAAAATCATTGTCTTTATTGTCATCGCACCTGTACTTGGAATGCTGATATCATTCATTATTTCTGCCATAGTTATATTTCTGGCCAGGAAACAATCTCCCTGGGGAATAGACAAATATTTCAGAAGGCTTCAACTTTTATCCGCAGCTGCATTTAGTTTAGGGCATGGGGGTAATGATGCACAGAAATCCATGGGAATTATCTGGGTAGCTTTAATAGTACCCGGACTTGCAACAAAAAATGACCCGATTGCACTATGGATAGTGCTATCATGTCATGCATCTATAGCGTTGGGAACACTACTGGGAGGTTGGAGAATAGTTAAAACTATGGGCCAAAAAATAACAAAACTAAAACCTTTCGAAGGATTCTGCGCAGAATCAGCAGGAGCTCTGACACTTTTTGGAGCTACGCATTTTGGGATACCGGTAAGTACAACTCATGTTATTACAGGAGCAATTATTGGAGCAGGAGCGAGAAAAGGGGTGTCGGCTGTAAAATGGGGAGTAACTACAAAAATATTCTGGGCATGGCTATTGACAATTCCAGTCTCTGCAATTATAAGTTTCTCAATTTTCCATTTCCTCAATTGGATACTTGCTTGAATTCATCCAAGAATTATCTCTAACAATCTGATAATTTGACTACACGTCGCCTGTTTTGTCAGTTTGTTTTACTTATAGAAACATTCTGATGGAATCGTTTTGAATTCTGTTCTAAAGTTATTATTTTGTGGCACCTGATTTTGAAAAACATTTAAAATGTAACTGATTAGAAATGAACATGTTATCCTTTCTTAAAAGTTTAAAAATACTGATACCTAAGTTAATAACTACAGGAAAATGACATTTTTATATATAGTAGTTGCCCTGGTTATAATTTTCGACTTTATAAATGGTTTTCATGATTCAGCAAATTCAATAGCAACTGTTGTTTCAACTAAGGTTCTATCTCCTGTCGCGGCCGTCGCTATGGCATCATTTTTTAACTTTGTTGCATTCCTTATTTTCCCTCTAAAAGTCGCCACAACTATGGGAAAAGGTGTAATCAATCCTGATGTCATTAACCTTACTGTAATAGCTTCAGCGCTTATTGCAGCTATTGCCTGGAACCTGGCTACATGGTGGTTGGGACTTCCTTCAAGTTCTTCACACACTCTTGTAGGCGGTTTAGTTGGTGCTGCTGTTGCGAGTTCAGGCTGGAGCTCAGTAGTGTATGCCGGAGTAATAAAAATTATTATTTTTATAGTAGTAGCTCCGGTTCTTGGAATGGTAATGTCGTTCATTATCTCAGCTATCGTGATTTATATTTCAAGGAAACATTCTCCTTCAGGGATCGATAAACACTTCAGACGGCTTCAACTTTTATCAGCCGCAGCTTTCAGCCTTGGACATGGAGGAAATGATGCTCAAAAGTCGATGGGAATTATCTGGGTCGCTCTTATCGTTTCAGGTTTGGCTACCAAAACTGATCCGATTGCTCTCTGGATTGTCCTTTCTTGTCAGGGAGCAATTGCCATTGGTACACTTTTAGGCGGCTGGAGAATAGTAAAGACTATGGGACAAAAAATAACAAAACTCAAGCCATTTGAGGGATTCTGTGCTGAGTCCGCAGGGGCTATTACACTTTTTGGAGCAACTCATTTTGGTATTCCGGTCAGCACAACCCATGTTATAACCGGAGCAATAATAGGTGCCGGAGCAAGAAAAGGTGTTTCGGCAGTTAAATGGGGCGTAACAACTAAAATTTTTTGGGCATGGCTGCTCACAATTCCTGTATCTGCTGTTGTAGGTTCATCAATGTACTATCTCCTCAACTTTATTCTTAACTAAAATTAAGCTCAAACAATAATGTAATATTGATTATCATGAATATAGATAGATTTTTAAAGTTTTTTGTTCCGAAAGACCATTCCTTTTTCCCTCTTTTTGAGAGTGATGCCCAGAATCTGGTTAAAGCTGCAGAACTTCTTAAAGAACTTTTAGCCAGTTCAGATATCATTGAGCATGAAAGACTTTATAAGGAAATCAGGGATGTTGAACATATCGGAGATGAAATTACCAATAAAACGTATGAACAACTTAACAAATCATTTATCACTCCTTTTGACAGGGAGGATATCCATGAACTTACTGCAAATATTGATGATGTGGTTGATTCAATAAATGGAATTGCCAGACGGATCTGTCTTTACCGTCCAAAAAAGATGATGGCCATTTACAAAGAGCTTGGTGAACTGGTTTACGAAGGTGCAAAAGAAGTTGAAACAGCAATACATTGTCTTAAGGATCCTGTTGCCAATAAGGAGAAAATTACCCGTGCATGCGGTATTGTTACAGCGATTGAGCATAAAGCTGATGAGATATATTTTACCGGGATATCTGAACTCTTTGAAAAAGAAGAAGACCCAAAAGAATTAATCAAAAATAACAAAATCCTAGAGATGCTCGAGAGGAGTGTCGATGAAGAAGAGGATGTTACCGATACACTTAAGTCGATACTTATAAAAATGGCCTAATAGCAAGGAGCGAAGAACAAAGGGCATGGGGCAAAAGAATAATGGTACTTGCCCTTTTCCCTTTTTCCCCTTACCCTTACTCTTCCCATTCCCATTCCCATTTCCTTTTGCCCTCTGCTCCATACACCAGGCCCTTTACTCCCCACAATACATTGCTTAACAATATTTTAACAAAATTGACTCTTCTTTAATACTTTATATTAGATATCTGATATTAATTTTGAGGGCAATAATTTAAATTGTTTGACATGAGATCCGCAAAAGAGAACAGCAAACCGAAAAATACAAGCAAGGGCACAAAACCGGTAGAAAACAAAAAAATCGCAGAAAATAAAACCACTCCTACACACGAAGAAATCCGTCAGAAAGCAAATGAACTGTACTTTCAGCGGATTGCAAGAGACGAACATGGAAGTGCTGAACAGGACTGGATTAACGCTGAAAAAGCTTTAGAAGAATCTGAAGATTAGCCAAATATCTAAAGACCAAGTCAGGATTATATCATTGTGCAATATATGAAGAACTGGTTCGCAAGGCTAAATCTTTCAATTACTGATCTTGCAACAACAAAATGGGGCACTCTCATCTTGTTTTTTAGTGCACTGGCTGATGCAGCTGTTTTCCCATTACCTGTTACGACTTTTTTTATTTTTCTTATTCTGTTGAATAACAGGATGACTTTTAAGTATATCCTAATTGTAGTCATGGGTATAATGTCCGGAGCTTTTGCAGGTTATTCAATCGGCCGCTTTTTATGGATAAAACCCGACGGTGAGTTTACAGCTGTTGTCCAGTTCCTTTTTCATAACATTCCGGGCTTTTCATATGAGATTTACCAGAAAGTACATTCACTGTTTATAAAATGGAACATTTGGATTCTTTGCGCTGCAACCACTACACCACTTCCCTATGGGATGTTTTCAATTGCATCAGGGGCGTTTCAAATAAATATTTTCTCTTTTTTTATTGCCACATTTTTAAGTCAGGGTATAAAGTTCATTTTCCTTGGAATCCTTACCTCCAAAATGGGCCCAAAGATCAGAAAGATGCTAGAGTTTAATTTGAAACCAATTGTCATTATTTCAACTGCGTGCATTCTGATCCTATTTGCTGTAAGCAAATTTTTATCTCAATTTTAACCTGAAGTCCTTAAATAGAAATTCTCTTTCCCTGGCTATCTGAAATCAGGAAATAATATTCTCGTACACCTGTTGCTAAAACTGCAAGGGCAAAGATTATTTGCAGATAATAAGCCTGCTCATATTTGCAGTTATAAAAAAATAAAAGATAAAATCCACAAAGAATCAGAAGAAACCCTACAATAAGCTGTGCTGATTTATTCCGTCCCCATCCAAGTTTGCAATTGCTGTAATATCCTGCAATTGCAAAAAAGATTCCCAGCGATGCTCCTCCAAGAACATCACCTGGCCAGTGGACACCAACTGCAATTCTTGATATTCCGATCAGAATAGCCATAAAAACCATAAAGAGTCTTATATAAACCGATCTGAAATAAAAAATTAGCAATCCGGCAAATGTAAAAATAGTCACTGTGTGTCCCGATGGGAATGAATGAGCATAAAGTGCCGGTCCGATTATATTGATCATATCTTTTTCTATCACTGATGGCGGACGGGGAGAAACAATATAATACTTCAGAACATTGACAATTAAAGTCGCAATAAGCGTAGCTACTACTCCTGACCACACCAGATTGGGTTTTTTCCTGATGAACAGGAGCATCATTAAACACGCAGGTAGTGTATCGCCAAGGAATGTCAGATTAGCCCAGATAAATGGATAAATATGTGAGGCTGATGAGTTAATATATAGAAAAAGAGCTTTATTAATTCCTGTCAGAAGAACAATTGTCATACCGATACTAAATATTATGAATATGACAAGGTTAATTTTATAGAGCGTTCGCATAATTATAAAGAGTCGGGCAAAAATTTAATAATTACTTAATTAAAAATATACAATGAGTTAACATCAGCCTCATACATTGCAACTCTAAATTGCAATATTATGAAAATAGTTAAGGCTGTCCTTTCTTTTCTCGCATTCCTATTAGCATCTCTTGTTTTAATAATTTCACTTGGATCAATATTATGCAAGTATACAAATCTTCCGCCGCACTCACTGATCCAAGTATTCGGCTATGTATCATTTTTCTGGATACTGGCGGTTTCGGCGGTTGTCTTGCTATTATTCCTTCGGTTACGGCGCCTAAACGCAGCCTTATCATATCTTGGAGTTATAATAATATTTGTTTTTCTTCTTAATGATTTTTCACTCAGTTTATTCATGAAGAGGATACCTGAACATACCGGAGCTTATGATAGTATTAAAGTAATTGCATACAATGTCAAGTACTATGCATACGGAATAGAGAAAATATCTGGTTATCTCAACGAATCAGGCAACGATGTAATATTACTTTCAGAGAGTGTTCTGATTCCGGAAAAACTGGAATATCTCAAAAAAAGTTTACCATCCTACACAATAATATCGGATAACGGACACGATTTATCGATACTGTCTAAATATCCGGTCATAAGCTATAAAATTGTAGACCTTCCTACTTTCGTCGCATCGCTATCAAGCAACAATGATATCGAAAAAATTAAAGCCAACGGTGTTCACAGGTCGTTTGTTCATGCAGTTATAGACGTTAACGGTACTCCTGTAAATGTACTATCCCTCAGGTTGCTTGCCGGCAGACCAAAGGATCACTCTATTGGTGAATGTATAAAATGGGGAAAATACCTTCTCAATTCGCAGGATGAAGAATTAGCTGCATTTACCGATTATTTGAAAACAATATCAGGACCCACTATTTTTGGGGGTGATCTTAATGTCACTCCAAATACTCAAATTATTCACCAGCTAAGCCATTACGCAGTAGATACATATCTTCAGGAACATATGTTTGGAGCTTTCACATTCAAACTGTCTTTCCCGACAATGAGACTTGACTATCTTTTTCATTCGAAGAATATTATTTCAAAAAAGTGTGAGGTTGTGAAAATGAATACTGTTTTATCTGATCATTTTCCCGTGAGAGCAGTTTTTATGATACCAAAAATCATGAAATAAGTGGTGTGCTCAGCAAAAGTGAAGACTCCCAGTTATTCAATAAACTTTTATAAACATCTATTAGTTTTTC
Organism: Bacteroidales bacterium; assembly: GCA_003157075.1. Lineage (GTDB taxonomy): Bacteria > Bacteroidota > Bacteroidia > Bacteroidales > VadinHA17 > LD21. The sequence goes on from PMIL01000062.1 coordinate 5,782, forward strand.
TCTAATAATTTCCTTGTCAAACTGCATTAGTAATTGTTCTGATATTCTAAGCCCTTCTTCATAATATTGCGGGTCGCTAATCATTGCTCTGGTAAGCCTGATAAACTCAGCAGTAGTTCGTGCCTTAAGATATTTATATTTATACAATGATTTGTATTCTTCTATATCTCTGTATATTACAGGCATCCCGCATGCTGCAGCCTCAATAGGCGCCAGGGGACAATTCTCCTGGTAAGAAGGGAAAAGCATCAGATCTGCTGCAGCATAAATGAGAGGCATATCCTCCAGTTCAACAGAACCTGCATTTATAAAATTCTCGCCGGCGCTTCTAAGTCTTTCATCTATACGCTTAATACCTTCCGTAAGTCCGCCAAAGGGTCTCCCTCCTGCCCATACAAATTTAATCTCAGGAATTGCATTGGCGATATCGAGAAAATCATCGACTCCCTTTCTTCTCGCCAGCTGCCCAACTCCAAGAACGACAAATTCATTTTCCTTCAATCCAAGCCTCTCCCTTCCTTTCTTTCTGTTGTCTGCGGTTCTCCTCCAGGTATCGATATGAACAGGATTATATATATTCACAATTCTGGTTTTAGCTCCGCTTTCCTTTATTGCTTTCCCGACCATCGGAGAGATTGCAATACATACATCAGCATAAGAATAAACTATTTTCAGGCCAAGTCGGATAAACGGCATAAAGAGCCGCCATACCGGCAAAGAACCCTTAATTGAATCGGGTATTACATGAGCAGTAAATACCCTTCTACCATTGTATTTTCTTCCTTTCCAGATATAATAAAGACCGTAGGTATGACCATGAAAAATATCTCCGGTACCCTCGTCATTAATAACAACCTGAACATCATCTTTCTCCCTTAGCAATTCTATATGTTCCATGAATGCAGTATGAACACCAGTTGCTTTCATTATAAAAGGAGTTTCCGAAATAACATGTACTTTCATAAAGCAGTTTTTAATTTGAGAATTTTTATAAAAAAATCCAGTATTGTCGATCTTAAGAACAAGTATTGGTTCTGACAGTTCTTTTTTTCCTGAGAATATAAAATATTAGCCGCACACATAATATTGTCACGAAGGTCGCAAGCATAATGAATTTAATTCTGTCGATTTGCTGAAGAAAAAGATCCCAGTAAGGGCCAATTAAATAACCTGTCAGAACATATACAGCAGCCCAGATTGTTGCCGAAAACAAAGCAATCGGTAAAAAGATATTTGGTTTCACGTGAAGAAGCCCTGCAATAACTGACGTATATCCTCTTGTAAAAGGAGTAAGCCTGAAGACAAACATATTCAACATTCCCCCTTTAGATACTTTTGCGGTTAGTCTGTCTATCGTGCCTGAAGACAATGGTATCCATTTGGGCTTTTTCCGGATTATATGGGTTCCTGCTTTAAAAAACAGGAAATAAAGTATGTTAGTTCCAATAAAATCGGCTAATACTGCTGTGAGTAATGCAACAGGAAAGGACAGAAATCCTTTAAATGATAGGTAGCCCGAGAAAATAAGCAGAAGTTCATTTGGGAATGGATTTGGCATTCCAATTTCCTGGAGAAAAACAAGAATAAATATTGCCATATACCCATAACCTGTTATATAATATACTACTTCTTCAGGCATATCTTCTTTTTAATATTAGTAGTCAAATTCTGTTTTATACATACTATTTTCTTATTATTGATTTACATCACAAATGACGATAATAAAATGACCCTTACTATCATATAAGTTTCAGAAAACTAGTTATTTAATAATTATTTAATCATATTGTGTGATTATCTTAATAATATATTAACCTGAAAAACTTGACTGTCTTGTTTATGTCAATTATAATGACGTTAAATCAGGAAAAAATGAGAATTACTTAACATAATCTTAATTTCCATAATACAACACCGTAACAACTCCTCTTTACATTTGCGGATAAAAAATGATATGAAGCAGATACTTGTAATAGGAAGCTCAAATACTGACATGGTTATCAAAACCGAAAAACTCCCATGCCCCGGGGAGATAATTGTCGGAGGTACTTTTATGGTTAATTCCGGCGGGAAAGGAGCAAATCAGGCTGTAACTGCAGCCCGTCTGGGAGGTAATGTAACTTTTGTCACAAAAAGAGGAAATGATTTATTCGGAAATAAATCTGTAGGGCTCCTGATGCGGGAAGGCATCGATACGCAATATGTGATCAAAGATATGGAACATCCTTCGGGTGTAGCACTTTTAAATGTTGATGCAAAAGGAGAAAGCAGCGGTGTAACAGCGCCTGGGTCAAACAGTTATCTTTATCCCGAGGACATTAATGAAAAAATCTTTGACCCGGCGAAATTTGGAATACTTCTGCTTCAGATGGAAATTCCTATCGGAACTGTTGAATTTTTAGCACACTCGGCATGGGAAAAGGGGATTAAGGTTATTCTTAACCCTGCACCAATACAGCAAATATCAGATGAACTTTATAAACATATCTGGCTATTGACCCCCAATGAAACTGAAGCTGAAATACTTACCGGGATTAAGGTCACTGATTCGTCATCTGCTGAAAATGCGTCGGATTTTTTTCTGGGAAAGGGGGTTAAAAATGTTATTATTTCAATGGGATCCAGGGGAGCATATGTAAAATCGGACAGTTTTACAGGTATTGTTCCTGCCGTAAAAGTCAGAGTAGTCGATATCACTGCCGTGGGAGATGTTTTTAATGGTGCACTCGCAGTTGCTCTGGCTGAAGGAAATGACTTCCGGAGTGCTGTAATTTTTGCAAATAAAGCAGCTTCCATTTCAGCTACAAGGATGGGTGCCCAGGCTTCTGCTCCGTATAGAAAAGAGCTATCAGATCTTCACTTGTATGCGTTAACGGGGAGCTATGCCCATTTTTCCTTTTTGCCGCAATCCATATNNTTCGGTTCCTGTTCTAGTGAAAGAATATCTGCAAATAAACGGAAAAATCATTATTCAAACAGCATTTATCTAAACAAAGGTCTGCTCAATATTTCAGAACTAAAAACATCACATATGGATTATAAAGGACTTTCCGTAACTATTATTTAATTATCGGCCATTTTAAAAACAATTTCTTAATAATAAGATAATAAACCTGTAATAGCGTCGTATTTTTTTAAGAATAGATTTGTCCAAAACCTGACGTATGGACAATTGCACTAAAAATTCACTATTCAAATCTATTCCATTTCTGATATTCCTTTTACTTACTTCTATTGCTAACGCTGCAATAATCAAGGGTATAATCACAGATTCAGAAACTCACAAGCCTGTCGCCGGTGCTGTTGTCAGTATTGAAGGCACCAAAATTATTTCTGTCTCCGATGCGAAAGGGAATTATTCATTCATAAATCTTAAACCTGGCAACTACTCCCTTGCCGGATCATGCATGGGCTATAATAACTCGGAAACAAAAATCATTAATATTGCAGCAGTTGAAGCTAGTATTACAATTGATTTCAACCTCGACCCATCAGTCATTCAGATGAAGGAGGTTGTGGTAACATCTTCGCAGAATAAAGAGACCAATTCAAGTGCCAGACATGATGAGAGGGTTTCTTCAAACATTGTAAGCATAATTTCTGCGAAAACCATCGAGGCCCTTCCCGACCTTACTGTAGCAAATGTTTTACAAAGGGTTTCAGGGGTATCAATGATGAAAAACAGCTCCGGCAACAATACGCAGCTTGTAATACGCGGAATGTCACCAAGGTACAACAGTACCCTTATTAACGGAACAATTGTACCCACGACCAGCGGATCAACCAGGGCAGTCCCAATGGACATATTTCCCTCCGTTTTTGTCGGTCGAATTGAAGTGACAAAAGCACTGACTCCGGATATGGAGGCTTCAGGATTGGGAGGTCTGGCAAATATTGTCATGAAAAATGCCCCTGATTCAGCATTATTATCAATAGATGTTGCAACCGGGTATAACCAATACTTAATTAATCACAAGTTTTCGACCTTTGACTATAAGGTGGTGAATTTAAAAAACCCGGCTCAATTGCATGGTGCCGATTATATTACGAATTCGTCAGATTTCCCTACAGCCAATCTTGTATTAAAACCAGTACAAGCTAGGCCCGATCTGAATGGAACCATATCTTATAGCAACAGGTTTTTCAATAAAAAATTGGGTCTTCTTATTTCCGGTTCCATGCAGACAAGTTATCAGGCAACAGTGAATAAATATATAGGAACTGCACTTAATCCGAATACGAATAATTTAGACACCACATCGTGGAACAGAGTAGAACTATATAATCAGATAAACAGAAAAGGTCTTGTTGTCAGACTGGATTATAGTTATAATGATAATAACCATCTAAGTTTCTCCAACAACTATTTCAGTATGGATGAAATCAGGGCCCGTCATGAACAGGACACAACTTCAGATATAAATAAGGGAAGGCTTTATTTTGGTGATTTTACCAATATGGATAAGTCCAGCCTCGAAAATGCTGTACTACATGGCAGTCATGTTCTTTCAGATTTATTAAATATTGACTGGTCGCTGGGATATTCTGTAGCAGGTTCCCAGTCCCCTGATTATGTTTCCGTGAATTATAACCAGGTTATTCACCCAAGCATTCAACCGGAATATCTGAATTACAAGGATGCAGTAGACAGGATATGGCAATGGAATAATCAGAATGAAAAATCTGCATATATCAATGTTAACTATAAGCCATTGATCGCCGGACATCATTTTGAATTCAAGTTCGGAGCAATGGGAAGGGATAAATACCTTATGAACAATGAAAATGATTACCAGAAAGATTTTAC
>PMIL01000294.1 GCA_003157075.1 Bacteroidales bacterium
GCTGATTTTGCCGTTATGGCAATTGAAAATGCAAGATCCGGCAGTATCCTCTATAATTACACTCTCTTAAGAGAATCGGGTCTGAAGATCCTGGGTGAACATAATCTTCGCATTAAACAGAATTTAATGGCGTTACCGAATCAGAAAATAACAGATATAAAGGAAATCAGGACTCATCCCGTTGCTATAGCACAATGTATGACTTTTCTGAACCAGTTTCCTGGGATCACGCTTATCGAAAGTGATGATACAGCAGGAAGTGCAAGACAGATAAGCGAGACCAGGGCAAAAGGCGTAGGAGCGATTGCTCCATCTCATGCAGCGGAAATTTATGGTCTGGAAATTATTGCTCCGGGAATTGAAACATATAAACAAAATTATACCCGTTTCCTTGTTGTAGGTGATGAGGAGAAAGGCAATACCAGGGGCAATAAAGTATCAATTTGTTTCTCTACCGGCCATAAACCCGGATCACTTGCAAAGGTTCTGGTTAAACTGGCTGAACTGGATATCAACCTTTCAAAAATCCAGTCTGTGCCCAGGCTAAATGGAGAATGGGAATATATGTTTTATCTCGATCTGGAATTAAACAAGAATACAAAATCTGAAATCATCCAAAGGGTATTGGACAAGTATACCAGTAACCTTGAGATCCTGGGTGTTTATTTTAAAGGAGACATGCTGTATGATAGTTAAACCCGCTGACCGCACAGGAAATGTGCAGGAATACTATTTCTCTCAAAAGCTTGCTCAGATAGACAAGATGCGAAGAGATGGTTCTGATGTTATTAACCTTGGTATTGGAAGTCCCGATCAACCCCCTTCCGGAAATACAATAACGGCTCTAATTGCTGAAGCCAATAAACCCTCATCACATGGGTATCAGAGCTATTCAGGAATACCGGCTCTGAGAAAAGCATTCTCTGACTGGTATAGCAGATATTTCCATGTTGCATTGAATCCCGACAACGAGATTCTATTGTTGATGGGAAGCAAAGAGGGTATAATGCATATAAGTATGGCATTTGTTAATCCCGGAGATGAGGTTCTCATACCTGATCCGGGATATCCGACATATTCATCGGTAACAAACCTTGTTGGTGGAATAGTAAGAACATATGATCTCACTGAGGAGAAAGGCTGGTTCCCTGATCTGAAATCACTTGAAAAGAGCGATCTGAGCAAAGTAAAACTTATGTGGATAAATTATCCTAACATGCCTACAGGTGCCAAAGGGTCCACCGACCTATTTGAGAAACTTGTTGCCTTTTGTCTGAAACACAGAATATTGCTTTGCAACGACAATCCTTACAGTTTTATCATGAATAAGAGCTATAACAGCATTCTGGCTGTCGAAGGAGCAAAAGAGATTGCTCTTGAACTCAATTCATTAAGCAAATCACACAACATGGCAGGCTGGCGGGTTGGAATGGTTGGCGGCCATAGCGATTATATTAAAACCATCCTGAAGGTTAAAAGCAATATGGATTCAGGAATGTTTTTGGCCATGCAAAAGGCTGCTGTTGAAGCTCTTGGCAATCAGGACTCATGGTACGGACTTATTAACAGCGTTTATATTAAACGAAGAACAATAGTCGAGGATATAATGAAGCTTCTAAAATGCACATATGACAAATCGCAGGTTGGTTTGTTTGTCTGGGGACGAATACCTGAAATCATTCCGGACTGTGAATCTTATATTGAGGAGATTTTAATGAAGAGTCTTGTATTTATTACACCCGGATTCATTTTCGGAAAGAATGGGGAGCGTTATATCAGGATTTCGCTTTGTGCCACGGAAGAGAAACTTAATGAGGCAAAAAGCAGAATCTCAACTTTTCTTAACAACAAATTAATAACCAACTAATTAAAGATGACAATAGCTGTAATTGGAATAGGACTGATAGGCGGATCATTAATGGTTGACCTCCGCAGAAGAGGTTTTGCGGATAAAATAATAGGTGTAGACACGAATATGCACCATCAGAATATTGCCCTGCTTTGCGGCTTAATTGATGAACACGATACCTTTGAGAATGCAATTGATAAAAGCGATCTGATAATACTTTCAACTCCGGTGAATGCCAATTGCAAAATGTTACCCGTTATTCTTGACAGGATTACAGGCACTTCAAAGATAGTAACTGACATGGGTTCAACAAAAGCGAGCATCGCAAAGGCATCAAAAGATCACCCGAACAGAGGCAGGTATGTAGCAGTGCATCCAATGGCCGGAACAGAATATTCAGGTCCTCTTGCGGCAATAGGAAAACTTTTCGACTATAAAACTGCAATCATCTGCGACAAAGAGCTGAGTGATACTGATGCTCTGAATACAATCGAAAAAATGCTTGACCTGCTTAATATGCATAAAGTGTATATGAACTCGAGTGAACATGATGTACATGTTGCGTATATATCCCATATATCGCATATTACTTCTTTTTCACTCGCACTTAGTGTCCTTGAAAAGGAACATGAGGAACAAAACATACTCACCCTCGCCGGCGGAGGTTTTGAGAGTACAGTTCGTCTGGCAAAAAGTAACGGAGAGACATGGGCGCCGATTTTCCTGGAAAATGCTGAGTATATTCTTGAAGTAATGGATACATATATTGAGAAAATGAATTCTTTCAGAAAAATGATCTCGGATAGAGATATTGATGGTTTGAAGGCACTTATGGAAGAAGCTAACAAGATCAGGAAAATTCTGAACTAGGTGCTGGTTACTGGTTGCTGGGTACTAGTTAAAAGCTTTAGAAACCAGGAACCAGAAACCAGGAACCAGGAACCAGGAACCAGGAACCAGGAACCAGAAACCAGGAACCAGGAACAATGAACAAGCAACAAATAATTATAAAATTATAATATGTGGAACAATGGAACCAAATCTTAAAAACATTCTGATAAAAGACTGGAGAGGTCATAAAGGCAGGCCTTTTCTGATCTCCGGTCCGTGCAGTGCTGAAACCGAAGAACAAGTTATGGCCACTGCAACACAGCTGGCTCAGATAAAAGAGGTTAGTGTTTTTCGGGCCGGTATCTGGAAGCCAAGGACCAGGCCCAATTCTTTTGAAGGTGTTGGAAGCGAAGGACTGAAATGGTTAAGAAGAGTGAAACAGGAAACCGGTCTGATGGTAGGTACTGAGGTAGCAAACGAAAAACATGTATATGAGGCACTTAAATATGGTGTTGATATGTTGTGGATCGGAGCACGGACATCCGTCAATCCTTTCACTGTTCAGGAGATCTCCGATGCATTGAATGGGGTCGACGTGATGGTACTTGTCAAAAATCCTATAAACCCTGATATCGAACTATGGATCGGTGCAATTGAACGTATTGCCAGAGCCGGTATTACAAGGATCGGGGCAATTCACAGAGGTTTCTCTTCTTATGAGAAGACCTTATACCGCAATCAGCCTAACTGGCAGCTGCCGATTGAACTTCGGAGGAGAATTCCTGACCTGCCAATAATTTGCGATCCCAGCCATATTGGTGGTGCAAGACAATTTCTTCACGAGATCTCACAGAAAGCAATGGACCTCAATTTTGACGGATTGATGCTCGAATCGCATATCGATCCTTCAAAAGCATTAAGTGATGCGGCACAACAACTTACTCCTAACGATCTTAAAGAGCTCTTAAGCAGATTAATACTCAGGAATCCAAGCACTTCTGATCCCAGATTACTTGATGTACTTGGGGAGTTAAGGCAGCAAATAGACGTCTATGATGATCATCTTCTCGATCTTATGGAAAAAAGAATGAAAATTGCAGAAACAATTGGTCATTATAAAAAGGAAAATAATATCACTATCTTGCANNGCTGATTGATACAATTTTCAAAGCCATACACCAGGAGTCCATTAACCATCAGATGAAGGTAATGAATAACGGAGTGAAAAGCAGCAAAAACGAAAAATGAAAACTACAGGAACATATGGAAAGATATCTGGAACCGTCCGAATTAAAAGGTAATATTAAAGCTCCGGCTTCAAAAAGCATGACTCAAAGGGCTATTGCTGCCTCATTGCTTGCTGACGGTGAAAGTATCATACATAATCCATCATATTGCGACGACTCATTAGCAGCAATGAGCATTGCTGTAGGACTTGGTGCAAGGGTTGAACCACAGGTACACGAACTGAAGATAACCGGTTCTGCAATTTTAAAGGAATCAAAGCTTAACTGCGGAGAATCAGGTCTTGCAATACGTATGTTCTCTCCGATAGCTGCATTATATTCTGCTGAAATTACACTTGTTGGTGCAAATTCATTAAAAAAAAGACCGATGTCAATGATTGAAGAGGCCTTGAATCAGCTGGGAGTAAAATGTAAAAGCACAGATGGATTTCTCCCGCTGACTATCCGGGGACCATTGGCCGGCGGAAAAATAGAAATTGACGGCTCAGTAAGCAGCCAGTTGTTAACAGGTCTGCTTATGGCTCTGCCACTTGCTTCAAAAGACTCTGAGATTAAAGTCAGAAACCTTAAGAGCAAACCCTATATTGACATGACTATTCAACTGCTTAACTCCTTCGGTATTTCCATAATGACTTCAGATTATAACTTGTTCCGTATTCCGGGCAATCAGAAGTATAAACCTAACAGTTATACAGTGGAGGGCGACTGGAGCGGAGGGGCCTTCCTCCTTGTGGCAGGTGCCATCAACGGTCAACTGTGCGTGAAAGGATTAAGGAATGACAGCAAGCAAAGTGACATGGCAGTTCTTAAGGCACTTGAAATAGCTGGAGCGAAATTGACATTAGGAGAGGACCACATTGATATTTCCAGATCACAATTAAAGGCATTTGAGTTTAATGCTACTGAATCACCTGATCTGTTTCCTCCTCTTGTTGCGTTGGCATCATATTGTAAGGGAGTTTCAGCTATCAAAGGTGTTACAAGGCTGATTTATAAGGAGAGCAACAGGGCTAATACTCTCAAAGAAGAATTTGGAAAGATGAATATCAAGATAGAAATTGCTGATGATATGATGTTCGTGACAGGGGGGAGACCACAGGGCGCAAGAGTGGAATCGCATGATGACCATCGGATTGCAATGGCTGTTGCTGTTGCTTCGTTGGGAGCTTCAGGAAAAATATCGATCAGAGATTCCCAATGTGTTGCAAAATCCTATCCGCATTTCTTTGAGGATCTCAGACAGCTTGGAGCCCTGGTTCATGAATAATTCACGGTACAGGTGATAATTGATAAATTCTCTAATAGAAAAAGACCTTTTGATTGAAATATTTAAATATTATCAGATTTTCTGATGAGATTTTAAATTTTTGATTATTTTTGAGCACATAAACGATGATCCCGGTAGACGGGTATATTCAATAACACTTTTTGACAAGCTCATTTGATGAATACAAAATTGTTTTATATATGGTCGTGGCACAGCTCAACTGATTCAGCTGTGAAACAAGCCATTATATAGCAATACAAGATATTTATTTATAGAGGCATGCTGTTCACAGCGTGCTTTTTTTGTTTTAAAGTTTTAACAACCTAATATTTGACAACAATGGAAAAGATCAGAAAAATCATCTTAAGCGAAAGTGAAATGCCAAGGCAATGGTATAATATCATTCCTGATATGCCTAACAAACCAATGCCTCCTCTTAATCCGGTCACAAGGCAGCCTGTAGGGCCGGCCGACCTTGCCCCTATTTTCCCTATGGAACTGATTAAACAGGAAGTATCATCTGAAAGATATATCGATATCCCTGATGAGGTCCTTGACCTCTACAGAACTTATCGTCCTGCTCCCCTTTTCAGGGCAGTTAACCTTGAAAAAGCTCTGGGAACAAAGAGCAAAATTTATTATAAATATGAGGGTGGCAATTATTCCGGCTCCCATAAAGCAAACACAGCTATTCCTCAGGCTTACTACAACAAAAAAGAGGGAGTGAGAAGAATTACTACCGAGACAGGTGCAGGTCAATGGGGCAGTGCAATGAGTTTTGCCTGCAACTATTTCGGTCTTGAACTGCTGGTCTTTATGGTAAAAGTCAGTTACAATCAAAAACCGGGCCGCAAGCTTTTAATGAATACCTATAATGCCAAAGTTGTTGCTTCTCCAAGCTCTATGACAGTTTATGGCAGAAAAGTCCTTGAATTGGATCCGGACTCCCCCGGAAGTCTGGGTATTGCAATCTCAGAAGCAATGGAGGTAGCCGTACAGGATGCATATACCAAATATTCCCTGGGCAGCGTACTAAANNAACTTTTCAGGAATTGCATTTCCTTTTCTTCGTGAAAAACTTAATACAGGTAAGAATACAAGGTTCGTAGCCGTTGAACCTGCATCATGTCCCAAACTTACCAAAGGAAAATTCATGTATGACTTTGGTGATTCTGCAGGAATGACACCTCTCCTTCCAATGTACACGCTTGGACATAATTATATACCTGAGAAGATCCATGCTGGAGGGTTACGGTATCATGGTGCCGGAGTGCTCGTAAGCCAGCTTCTCAAAGATGGACTCATCGAAGCTAAAGCCAAGATGCAGAGGGAATGTTTTGAATCAGGGGTGCTTTTCGCAAGAACGGAAGGTATTCTTCCGGCACCTGAATCGACATATGCCATAGCAGGAGCACTTGACGAGGCAAGAAAAGCTGACCTGGAAGGTGTCTCAAAAACAATACTGTTCAACCTTAGTGGCCATGGTCATTTCGATATTTCCGCATATGAGAAGTATTTTGAAAATAACCTTCCGGATCATGAACTTACAACAGCTGAGGTTGAAGATGCAATAAGTAAAATTAATTTACCGGCTTGACCTCTCCCTAAATCCCTTCCCCAGGGGGGAGGGACTTAAAAAGGATGTTATCTTCTACTCCCAGTTTCCCTTTGGAGACAGGAGTAACTAAATTAATATCATTGTAATAGCCCCTCTCTCTTGGGGGAGGGGTTGGGGAGAAGCAAAAACTAGAAATCCGAATAGGAAGTCGGATGAAGCAGATACGGACTGGCTTTTGAAACAGTATTTTTATACTCCTCCATTCCTGAAAGCTTCTTCCATTCTTCTGTTGCACCAAAAGCTTTCCAGTGATCATCATGCGATTTCATATCCGAAAATGTAGTCATATACATAAGATTAGGCATATGACTTCCTAATAGTACTTCACCCCAAAAGACAGGATTGAATTCAAGTTTTTTGAATATATCAATCTCCCCGCCCTGATTAAACATTTCAATCTTTTTCACTGCCTTGGCGTCAGTAGCACTTTCATAACTTCTTAATTCATATATTCTTTCTGATGGTGAATTTGAGAATTTTGGTGCCGAAAACTGAGGAAAATCCATAAATGCCTTGAGAAAAATACTCTCATACCTCTTAAAAGGAGGTTCGCTAAAGACAGCATCGGCAAAAGGTTTCCCTGCTTCTGAAAATACCTTGTCTTTCTGCAGTTGTTCTGCCAATTGCATAAACTGATCAACAGTTTTAAAAGGTATAAAAACATAGATTAATTTCCCAAAAGCTGTATCAGCTTCAACAGGTTTGAATACTCCGACAATCGGAATACCTGCACGATGGAGGGCCGGCAGATATGCTTCTTTCAGATAA
>PMIL01000223.1 GCA_003157075.1 Bacteroidales bacterium
TAAGTATCAACCTTCCCTTCCTGAGTCTTATCAGCAATATGGTAGATCTTTATCTCGTAATACTGCTGTTTTGCCGGTCCGGCACCAAGAGCACTTATTGCAACAGTCATGAGTAAAATTAATATAGGCATAAGCCGGTAAAAGAGATTTGATTTTTTCATAGTTAAAATATTTATTGTCAATTTATTAGGATAATCGATATGTTTTCTAAAAAAATCCATTAACCACTAATTCCGATAGCTATCGGAACGTAAAGTCCCTATAGGTATGTTTTCAAGTTAAGAACTATAGCTTTTTCTTAGTTCATTTAAAACCCCCATCCTAGCCTTCCCCCAGGGGGGAAGGAACAAAACCTTTCCCCCTTGGGGGAAAATGAAAGGGGGTATAAAGGCAAGTTATAAAGGGTTTATAGGAGAACCTAAAAATCTGAAATGTATTAATATGCATTCGAAAACTCCTTAAAGATTTTATTCGCCTGTTCAGAGGTCAGTGCAGACCCTGATTTAATATAGAACCGGTGATATAATGTTACCGGTTTCCCTTTTTCAATCACATAACTTCTTTTCTCCTGTTTCGGATCATAAGAATTCTGTCCAAAGTTATTAACTGAAAATAATCCATATCCCCGGGCATGAGCATAAGCAGGATATCCCGGGTTTTTGGGACTATCAAAAATAGCCATTGAAATAATAACATTATTCTTCGTTCCTGTCAGAATTACCCAGCCATTTCTTGTCCCCCAAACAGAATCCCCTTTTAAACCATTGCTCGAGGTATACATACCTGTAACGCCCTTATTGTCAATTGCTTTTATGGTTGTTGGATTACCTTTTTCATCAACAAAAACCAAGGGTTCAGTAGCAGGCATTTCGAAGGCTCTGTCAACCCTGATTGCAAACAAACCCTCCTTACTGTCACCGAATGTAACCGGACCTGCTACAGCTGTAAGAGTAGATACATGATCAATTGTACGTGAATTTTTATCTCCCTCAAAGATATACCTGCAATTCTCGGTTAGAATAGTATTCCCTTTGTTATCGTTCCAATCCAGGACTACTTCGAGTATTCCTCTTCTTCCACCGGCTATAATATTTATTTTTTTATGAACTATATGTCCGTATAATTCCTTTTTATCAGCAGGTATCTCTGAAGAATTATTCCAGAAATCGAGTCCATTGACATTGCCATGGTTAAACCATATTCCTATATGGTGAGGATGATCAACACGGTCTCCTTTTCTTGGTTCAACAGGGTAGCCTCTGGTAATTACCGAGCCATCAGGTGAGTACACAGGGTAAAGAAAGGTTTTTTCAATATTTCCGGGATACCGGTATGATGTAAAGAGAGTTCCATTAACAAACACATCAACTCTTTGTTTATCCTCAACATTGACAAGTTTCACGCCTTTTTCTGCAGAGACCTTGGCATTCAGGATCATCCCTGTAGAGACTAAAGAAATAAAAAATCCTCTCCTGATCCATTTTAAGCCAGTCCGTTTAAACCTGATTGTATTCATGATGGAATATAATTATTAATACCTGAACACTTTTCCACCTGCAAGAACCTCCTGTTTTGCTTCATCAAATGAACTCTTTTCACCGGTCCTGAGTGCGGCTGTGCACATTATTGTTGCTATTGAGTGGTTATATCCGGCCATAATGTCAGCGTTTGGTTTTTTACGTGAACGGACACAATCCATCCAGTTCCTCATGTGTGCATTTGTCATAGGATCAGAACCTGTGTTTGCGGATGTTTCCACCTTAAATCCGGGCAAATCCATTGATTCAAGCAGATTTGCCTTCATATTCATCTCTTTTGCTTCATTTTCAGTGAGGCCTCCTTCTGAATTGATTTTATTTGTGTCAAGATTCATGGAACCTCCGTTTGAATAATAAATCTCTTTGGTTCCTCCTGCAGAATTTGTAAAACGGGAGGTGTAAACAACCTGGAAGCCGGAATTGGCATCGCCATAATCCATGACAGCAGTCATTGTGTCAAAATTGGTACGTCCGTCTTTCCATAAATATATCCCTCCGTTAGCTGCAACGCTTCTTGGATGGCTTAATCCGGTGAACCAGTGAACAGTATCTATCTGGTGGGCCATCCATTGTCCGGGTATACCGGATGAATATGGCCAGAACAGCCTGAACTCAAGATATTTTCTCGGATCCCATGCGGCAGGTTCGCGGTTCATCTGGAATCGTTTCCAGTCTGTATCAGTCTCTTTAATAATGGAAGTAAGACCGGGTCTTCTCCATCTTCCCGGCTGATTGACATTCCACGACATCTCGACCATTACAATTTTTCCAAACTTGCCGGATCTGATATATTCATTGGCAGCAATATAGTTAGGGGTGCTTCTTCGCTGTGAACCTATCTGCACAATTTTTTTTGTATCCTGAACAGCTTTCAGTGCTTCCCTTGCATCAGCCATTGACTCGGCAAAAGGTTTCTCACAATAAGCATCCTGACCTGCCTTTACAGCTTCAGCAAGCACAAGAGCATGCTGAAAATCTGCCGTACTGATAATTACTGCATCAGTATCCTTCCCGCTGTATAGCTCATCATTATTACGTGCTTTCCTGACTGTTATTCCCTTCTCTTTGAAAAATGTTTCAGCTTCATCGCGGCGTCTGTTCCAGAGATCAGAAACTGCTACAATTTCAAAGTTAAATTCTTTAGCCAGACTCAGGAAGGCAGGAGCAAGTGATGATCTGAACCTGTCGGAAAATCCAACGACACCAACACGAACCCTGTCATTTGCACCTATGATGCGTGAATAACTTTTTGCACCGAGTGTCATTCCTGCTGCTCCCAGTGCTGATTTTTGAATGAATTCCCTGCGTGTTGCCATAATATATATTTTAATGTAAATTTACTTCCAATTCGTTAACGTACACATTAAAACTGAGAGTTTTTTCAAATTTGCTTACATTAACTTCTTTTAACAATCTTATCATCAGAATCGGGTATATTTGACCGACCTACTTAGAGTTTATTTAATTTTTAGTTAGTATTGAAAATGAAAAGGATTCTTGTTGATATGGATGGAGTTCTGGCAGATGTTTATGCTCGTTTCTTTGAATTGTACAAGGAGGGAACCGGGCTGACTAAAACTACGAATGAGATAATGGGACTTAAGGAAGCTGAGGCATTTCCGGAGGCGATAAGATGGGTTGAAACAACCGGATTCTTCAGATCCCTCCCGGTTATACCTGATAGCCAGAGGGTTCTGAAACTTCTAAATGAATCCTATGAAATAATAGTTATTTCAATGGCAACGGAGTATCCTGCAAGCCTCACTGACAAACAATTATGGCTCAATGATCATTTCCCGTTTATAAACTGGAAACAGATTGTATTCTGTGGCAACAAGAGTCTTATTCCTGCAGATTTAATGATAGATGACCACTTTAAGAATCTTGATAATTTTGACGGGGAAACAATCATGTTCATACAACCGCATAATATTAACGCTGTTGATCATCATCACAGGAGAGTATCGTCCTGGGCTGAAATTGAAAAAATCCTTCTGTAGCATTAATGAAAAGGATTATTTAACATTTTTAAAGCCACAATCTGTAATTTGTATTTATAAGCCGTAAACTAATTTTATATCTTTGAAACGATAGTCAATTACTTAATAGCTATACCAAAACAATTCCTTATCGTTCCGCTGATTTATTTATAAGATCCCAAACTACACTTAACGATCAAAGAAAATTTTATGGAAAACGAAAANNATGTTCTGGATCATGGGTGGAGAAGGAATTTTTGTAGGACTTGCGACGCTTACCGGCTGGCCTCTTTTTAAATGGTGGGCGGAACAATGCGAGCATGTTCCCTGGCATGGTTTCCATTTCTACGACATGATTTTCCCATTGTTCCTTTTTATCGCCGGAATATCATTCCCATTTTCAATGGCGAAACGAACAGCAAGAAATGACACGCGTGGATCTATCTATAAACATGTCATCAGCAGGGGTTTAATACTTGTTGTTCTGGGTATCATCTATAATAACGGTATCAATTTCGATTTTGCACATCTAAGATATGGAAGTGTTCTCGGAAGAATAGGACTTGCCTGGATGTTCGCAGCTCTGATCTTTATGAACACCAAACTTAATTACAGGATTATCTGGTTCTGTGTAATTTTAATCGGCTATTGGTTACTTTTGCTGCTTTTTCCTGCACACGATTTGGGATCGAGTGATATCTTTTCCCAGGAGGGAAATCTTACGAGCTATATTGATCGTCTCCTGATGCCAGGAAGACTTCATCGTGGCAATCATGATCCCGAAGGATTACTAAGTACTCTGCCGGCAATAGGAACAGCATTACTTGGGATGTTCACAGGAGAATTCCTTTTGTCAGAATACCTGAATGAAAAACCTTACCGTAAAGTACTTTATCTTGTTCTGGCTGCTATTATTTTAATGATAACCGGAAGGATCTGGAATATAGTTTTCCCGATAAACAAAAACCTCTGGACCAGTTCCTTTGTTTGTTTTGTTGGTGGCCTCAGTTTGCTTCTGTTCTCCATATTTTATCTTATCATTGATGTACTGGGATATAAAAAATGGGCATTGTTTTTTGTAGTTATTGGTATGAATCCTATCACAATTTATCTTACTGTGAGAATTGTTAATTTCAAATTAGCGTCGAAATTTTTCTTTGGCGGACTTGCATCCATAATGCCGGAAACCTGGACCCCGCTTATAGAGGGATTCGGAGTAACCACCGTAGCATGGGTGTTCCTGTATATTCTTTATAAGAAAAAAATATTTTTGAAGATCTGACTTCATTGTTCCGGGAATGATTAAAGACATGAATGCCAGTGAAATATCTTAAGAAATATTATCTGAATAACGGGTTCAGATAATCAACACAAAGAAACCATGAAGACAATATCAAAATTTTTAACACTGATTCTTGGCCTTTTAAGTTTCACAGGTATATCAGGGCAGGATTTTTCAGTTTATCTTCACACTGACCGGTCCTATTATATTCCCGGAGAGCTTATCTTATTCAGGGCTTATATTTCAGATGGACAGAACAATAGAAAGATACCTGTTAATGACACACTTCATCTTTATCTCCTCGATCAATTCGGAGTTGAGGTAACTTCCGGTTCATTCCCGGTTAATAATACTATGATAAGCGGGAATGTTACCCTGCCTGATTTCCTGACAGAAGGAAATTATATTTTGGTTGGATACACGAATTCAATGAAAAACCTTTCACCTGATAAGTTATTTTCCAGAATAGTTGAAATCAGGAAGTCTGTGGATGATTACCTGATAGCCAATTTATCATTGTCAGATGTCGTATATGAACCTGCCGGAGATTTTTCAGCACAAATCAGATTTTCAGGAAAAGACAATATATCTGTTTCAGCAACTTTCTCGTACCAGGTATTCGGAAATAAAGAAGAGATACTTAATGGAAATAATAAAGCCAATAGCGATGGCATTGCCAATATTAAATTTAAACTTCCGAAGTTTGATAGTAAAGAATCGCTTAAACTTATTGTAGTTGCATCATCCAGGGGAATCAAAAACATCACGGGAGTTATTATTCCAACTCATTTTAACATTGATGATTCTAAAAATAATCAAACCGGAATTCCCTCAGTTAATGAATCAAAACATTTAACTATCCAGATAAAGGCTATTAATCAGACTGCTGATAAAAGGGGTAAGTTCCAGATGGAGATCTCTGTCACGGATGAAAAAGGAATTCCAGCCATGGTTAATCTGTCAGTCTCAGTCTCAAATCTTTTGCAGCGTCAGCTTCCATACGAGAATGATAATATCCTCAGCGCGGGTCAGAACAAAGACATGCCCGAGGCCGACACCAATACAGCTATAAAAGAATACTTTACACAATATCTGATACAAAAAACACAATACCCTGGTACTCCGTTTATTGTTCAGGAGAAAAACAACGCTAAAAAGCTTCATAAATCAGAGGGATCCACTAATAAAAAGAATCAGATCGGATACTCAAGCGACAGAAGTATCTTCGATATTCTTATGTCTATTAAGACATATCACATTGATAATGGAAAGATTACATTTAACAGTGAGGCCTTGAATTCTATTAATAATATGGATGGCGCGCTCATAATTGTTGATGGTATAAATATGGGGACCGACGCCTCAATCCTTAATACAATTCCCGTACCCGATATTGCAAAAATCACGGCATCGACAAANNATGAAGAAAAGTAAAGAATATTTAAAAATTGAAGAAAATTCTTCCAAACCTAAGAGCAACACTCTTTTTTGGGGGCCAGATATAATGACCGATAGTTCAGGTAAAGCTACCTTCAGTTTTACTAACAACGAAAAAACGCAGGAGGTATTAATATCTGTCGATGGACTGTCAGCTGGTGGCGCCTGTGGAAGCAGTACGCTTCAATATTCATTAAAGTGATCTGGCTGGGAAAGCAACCCTTTATGGAATTTCTATCAGCTTAACCAGATATACAAAAACAATGTGATTATTGAAAGAATTCCCAAATGCAATCTCCAGTCGGTAATTCCTTCGAATCTTGAAATTTTGCCGGAATAGTTAATAGTAGTCATTTCAAGTTTGTCAGGAGCCGTTTTTTCAGTAAATACAGATACTGCAAACAACACACCTGTGATTAATATTTCTGCCCAGAGTCCCCTATAGCCAAAATTTAATGTTAATTTATGATGAAGAAGCGGGAATACAGCTTTGCCAGTTTCCGGACCGATGAACTGGTCAACAACAAAAATTGTTGCTATTATTATACCAACGAGGACTGAAGCTGCAGCTCCCTTCAAGGTTACTTTTTTACTGACAATTCCGAAGAAAATAGCTGGAAAAACAGGAATAACAAGGTATGCTGTTATAGTCTGCAGATATTTATAGAGTCCCTCTTCATTCTTATAAACAAGGTAAGCTGCTACAATACCCAATAAAGAGACTATCAGTATTATATAACGCCCCATGGATACCTGTTTCTTTTCAGGAAAGTCAGGTTTAAACTCTAAAATAAAATCCCTCACAACCAGGGTAGAAACTGAATTAAGAACCGCTATCAGAGAAGTAACAAGGGCGGCCATTAATGAAGCCAAGAGCAATCCCCTTAATCCACTGGGAAGCAGATTGTTGAGCAACAATACAAAAGTTTGTTTAGTGGCATCACCAACAAGTTTTCCCGGGAACAATGCATAAGCTATTACACCGGGCAAGGCAAAGATGAATATAGGCAGAAGTTTTAATACTACCGCAAACATAGCACCCCATCTTGCCTGTTTAAGATCAGGAGCGGCAAGCACACGCTGTACATTTACCTGATCGATCCCCCAATAGAAGATTCCTGCATAAAATGCTGTCGCAAGTATGCCCCAGAAAGGATAAACCTGGTCATCAGGCCTCGCAATTGACATCATCTGAGGTACTTTCGACATCAATCCGTCCCAGCCGTGCACCCTGTGAAGACCAATCATAAGCATTATTACAGACCCGCCTATCATTATAATCACCTGAATAGCATCAGAGTAGGCAACTGCAGTAAACCCTCCTATAATTGTGAATATTGCAACACCGAAAGCTATACAAATTACCGTGGTCATTACATTCCATCCAACAATACTATTCAGTACCAGAGCACCGGCAAAAAGGGTAAATGCCAGCTTTGTCATTATGCTTATTACCAGCATCAAACCTGAGAAAAAAGTCCTTGCCCGGCGACTATACCTTAGTTCAAGAAATTCAGGAATTGTGAAGATTTTATTCTTCATATAATATGGGAACAGGATCGCACACGCAAATCCAAGTGTTATTGCGCATGTCAGCTCAACCGAACCTGCGGCCAGACCGTAACGGTATGAGTCCCCGGAGAGGCCAACCAGATGTTCAGCTCCGATGTTAGTAGCAAAAAGTGAAGCACCTATTATTGGCCATTTAATTGATCTTCCTCCAAGAAAAAAATTGCTGCTGTTTTGCCCTGCTTTCTTTCGATAGGACATATATAGACCAAAAGAAAGGCTTCCTCCCATCATCACTGCAAGAACAATCCAGTCGAAAAAAGATAATGATAGATTCATTTGCTTTTATTTTTACCAGAGTTAGTCAGTATTTTGTCCAATCGTTCAGCGCTCTGGATCATCGACCTGACCGTATGATAGTTAATTTTCCATGAATGACCCATATGTGTCCATATCGGATCACCCTTACGGGAAAGCAAAGGATACCACTCTCCTACTCCTTTATTAATTACTTTATCAAATACAAACCTGTGAACATTCCTGTAAGCATTCCAGTATTTATCATCTCCGAACAGAATCACTCCGTCAAGGAGACCAGTCAAAACTTCAGCCTGCTGCCAGAATTCCTTCTCCTTGTCATAAACTCCTCCCGAATGAGCCCCTTCAACGTAGACTCCTCCGAATTCATAGTCTATACCATTATCAACTGTGTGATCCAATATAATCCTTATTAAATCAGAATAAATACCCGGGTCGGTTTTAAGGATGTCAAGGGCATGTAACAATAACCAAACGAATTCAACATTATGCCCATAGCAGGTATTGTCAGTTGCATTGCCTTTTTGTCCTTCTTCTGAAAACCTGTCCCATCCCCAGATAATATCAAATTTAATCTGAGGAGCTACTGTCCAGTCTCTGAAAAACTGTGGTATCCCGGTTTTGTAAACCGGGTGAATGATCCGGTTTGTCAGGATATCAATATCTTCAAGAAGTTTGCGACGATGAACATCTTTGCCGGTGCATTCATAAAGTGTGGTAAATGCCTCCATAAGATGCATATGCACATCGAGCGTTTTTCTGTCGCCTCCCTGACTTCCCGGGCCGCATAGCGTCCAGTTACGATGAAACATTTCCCAGTAACCTCCATACATAGTATCGACGCAATACTTCTGGATCATGTCAAAAACCTTTTCAGCATATTCAATTCCGCGCGGGTCGCCGGTTGCAAGCGTGTATTCACTTAATGAATAGATAGCAAAACTGTGTCCGTAAATTATTTTCTTATCTATTTTCACGTTTCCCTTACGGTCCATCATCCAATAAAACCCGCCATGCTCCTTATCCCACATTTTATCAATCAGGAAATCTGCGCCATGTCTGGCCATATCAGCATACCTGCCATTACCAAAACCGGCCCGATGTGCTGAAGATATAGTATAGAGACACCGGGTTTGAGCTATCAAAGATTTCTCGTCCTCTCCGCTGTCATTTCCCTTCACATCAAAATGTGTTAAATAGCCGCCATTCGTCTTATCAATCATGCGGGTGGTCCAGAAAGGAAGAAGTTCGTTAACCAGATGGTTTTCAATCTCCTTTATTAATGCTTTAACATCCTTATTTTCTATCATAATACCGGAATATTTTACAATTCACTATTTTTCTGTAAGTCCCTGGTAAAGAGCCAAAAGAAAGTCCCTGTTATCAGCTGTCAGGTAATGCATTTCCCCTCCCATTCTGCTGAATGTTTTACAGTATCTGAGATAATATGAAGGGTTATCCATTGGTGGTTCACCGTTCTTTTGCCAGTCCCAGTCTGATTTGGCAATGTCTGCAATCAGCATATAATGGTTATCTATATGGCTGTTTTCCTGTATTTTAATATTCTGAGCCATTGCAAATGCCTTCTCAAAAATCATTGGTGACATAACAGCCGATCCTATCGACATGTAAACGCCATATTCAAGATTAAGAACACTTTTAGCAAAAGCCAGGAAGTCATTTAATGCTGTTCTGCCAATGGCAGCTCCGAGATTTGCGGGATGGTCGTAAATGATATCATGCCCAATCATCGGATGACCTGTAAAAGGAATTCCAAGTTCATAAGCACGCGCCTGTACGGAGTATTTTTTAAAAGGATGTTTTATAACCATAAATCCGTGAGGTAAGCCGAACCTGTTAATAACGCCAGCCAGATCAACTGCTGCTGCAGAAAGTTCAGGATCTGACCTCATTGTTGTTGTTGCCACATCATAAAGTACTTTGGTATCAGGGATCTGAAGGCCTTCCCTTGAAATCATCTTTCCAACTGCCTCTCCGTATCCCAATCCTTCATATGCGCCGACAATAATTGCAAGATTAATATTGAATCCTGTTTCTTCCCATAAGCCAAACTCACCATGTTCAACATTTTCCCGGACATTCTCACTTGATTTTCCCTGGAAAGCAAACTCCCAGTCATGAATAATCCCTGCTCCGTTTGTTGCCAGATGAGTCAGCCAGCCCTCTTCCATCAAAGCTATTAATGACGGTGCCATTCCATTTTTTATAGTATGCGCCCCAAAAGCAAGGATTACAGGTTTTTGTTTTTTCCTGGCTAACCTGATCCGTTCAATAGTTTTACTGATAATCAATTGTCCTGATGATGAAAAATGAGCTGGTTTTTGCGTAACAGGTATTTGGTCCCTTTCAATATCTACCTTATTTTTTCTCTCACTTAGTTTTTTGAGAGCAAGCAGTCCTCTGTCAAGTTTTTGGTAAGGCATTTTTTTGAACTAGATATTTAACAACTTTAATAACTGAAGATACCTGGAAAAATCAGGAACAATAATATCGGCTCCGGCTTTTATCAGACGCGTACGTTTTTTCTCATTCAGACCGAATCGTTTAAGCTCATTACTGGCAACTCCTATTGTAATGCCGCCCCGTTTTTGTGTTTCCCTTATTTCTACCGGACCGTCCCCGAAGGTTACCACATTTCCTGATGCTGATTCACCGATTGAATCAAGAATCCGGTCGAGCACGATCTTTTTGACCTCTTTGTTAATATCTCCGACGGACCCGTAAATTCTGTTCTCAAAAAGATGATCATATCCTAAAATTGAAGCTTCCCTTTTTACGTCCTCCACATCCGTTCCGCTTGCCAGGTAGAGTTTAACTCCTGCTTCATAAAACTTCTTAAGGAGAGGGAGGGCTCCCTTTAAAGTAAGATCATCAACAGAAAGTTCCTTCCTTTCATATTTCTTTACCCTTTCATTTACCATCCCGAGTAATTCAAGATTGTAAATCTGTTTGTATCCTGATTCATCCAGCAAATTTTCTTCTTTGACGATACCAAATTCCCTGATAAGGCCTATCAGCCCTTTCATTTGGGCAAGTGTCTGAATACCTGTTGTTTTATCAATAAATTCATCAACTCTTGATTGTACCTTTTTATATAATAACTCGTCAGCTTCGTGGAACTTATCGCCAAGAATAGCTTTGATCATCATAGGAGCCATTATTAGTTCCCACCCCTCACGTAGGGTGGAAATAGTACCGTCATGATCGAATATTGCATGGGTGATATGAGGTTTAGCAGTCAGTTTATTGATTATTTCTATCTCTGAATCAGGAAGGTATTCAGCCTTTCTTACATCTTCAGCAAGTTCAGGAGAATAGATAAAATCAGGTTCTTCTGCTAGATCTGATATCTCTTCAGGTGTGGCAGTCCCTGTCTGAAACAATTTCTGAACAGTAACTCCGGCTACAAACGTTCCGATTTTTGATGCAATTTCCATACTATATCCTGCGGCCAATGCTGATGCGGCTCCGGCAAGATAACTGTCGCCTGCGCCTACGGTATCTACTTTCGATAAAATCATTAACCCCGGACATACTGAAATGCCGGATCGATCGATTGTAAGTGATCCGCGGCTTCCCCTTGTAATAAAAAGAGGCTTGCCGAAACGCTCATATAATTTATCAGCAAAGGAAACAACTTCGGAGTAAGTGACCGTTTCTTCAGGCTTCCTGTTAAATCCGCATAACCTGGCAGCCTCAGCTTCATTCATTTTTCGAATAGTACCCGTATAATAGTCGTTGAAATTGCGGCTGTCAACCATAAATATTTTTTCGGGAAATCTGTGAACCACTTCGAGTAACCTCTTTTTGAAATAGACTGTATGAATGCCAGATGGAACCTGTTGATTTATCAGTATTATGTCAACCTTCGCTATTTCGTTTATAAGGTTAGAGATAAGAGTGTCAGCGGTTTCATTTGCCAATTGATTAAAATTTCCAAAGTCGACCCTGTTTAATTCCTTATTTTCAATATATGGTTTAGCATAGGTATGGGTATACCAATCATTCTTCTGTACCAGCATATTACTGGTACCAATACCGGTATCATTCATTATCTTGACCATCTCAGCACCAAACGGATCAGTCCCGATGACACCAAAAGCACGGATTTCTTTTACTCTCATTGATGCCAGGTTATTTGCAACATTACCTGCTCCGCCCAGGGAGTATCTTTGCCGCCGAACCGGACGTGTTACTTCGTTGGTTTCTATTGATATCTCACTCATGGTCTCATCGATAAACCAATAGGCGTCGAGACAAAAATCACCGATAACTATTATTTTAACAGAGCTTATGTCATTCAGTATCTTCTTCAGCTGCTCTTTATTCATTGATTAAAATTCTATAATAATTTCAAATTGGATCCGATTATAAATCACTCGTACAGGACAAAAGTTGTTTTTACTCCTCAAGAAGGTTTACCTCTCTGATGTCTCCTTTTGCTTTATTAATCCTTAGTGTCTTGATCTCGCATGGCCTGAAATCACCAGTCCATTTCCGGCCGGCAAATCGTATATCAATAGTTGCCCGGGTTAATAAAGCTGATGTTTCCACACATCTGATAATAATATCGTCCCCAGTCTCTGAAAGTTTCAAAGCAGTTATAACAACATTCGGAACATCAACAGAAAGGAATGAATCACTTTTAGGCATTGATCCTCCATGTATTCCCTGATAAACGGCAATTAATGATGCTGTAAATTCCTCGGCAATTCTTGGGATGTTCATTTTCTTCCAGGTACCTTGATGAGGAACCAGCAACATCCGGAAGGTCTGTATTCCCTGGTCCATCCAGAGATGTTCAGCTTTCATGTCAAGAACCCTTGGATTATGATGGGCATAAACCGCTGACCTGACGACAGAGATCCTCATATCATTTCCGAGTACACTATATCCATATTTGGCATCATTAATCACAGTAAGTCCAATTGTATTCCCATCTCTCTGTCCGCTCAGATCGATCCATCTTTGTCCCGGATCTTCATTCCCATTTGCAGCTCTTGCTATATGTCCATAAGGTATCTCATAAGTCGGAACCGGTGATTCGATGTCGACAGGGAATGAAAATTTCAGCATTTTAAGATGTTCATGCCAGTCGACAGTAACTCTTGCCTCTAGATTCCCTGAACCGGCATAAAGTATCCAGTCAATTGAAAGCACAGAAGATCCGTAGGTAGTCGTAACACGTGCGATTGCCCTTAAAGGACCACTTTCCAGAATATTAATTTCCGGATTCCCGAAGGCACCTGATTCATCTGAGAAGGTTTTAATATCGTGACTCCATGTATCGCTTTGATCATTAATAATAACAGCTTTGCATCCTGTCTGACCTCCTGCAAACAATTCTTTCCCATTTTCCTTGTTCAGGATCCCTATAGACCCTGTGGGCGATATAAGAACCTTGAGGAATTCATTTTCAAGCAGGTTTGCCTCAGCTCTGACAGCGTTTTTTATCACAGGTGTCTCACCGTCAAAAATACGGATCTGTCTGTAACCCAGTGGTGGTATATTTGTACTTACAACTAGTTTTTTACGGCTTCCGGCTTCAGTTGAACCTGCAACCCACTGATGAAAGAGGGCATTTCCAAGTTCATTTTCAACCCGTGATGACACATGATTAGTTCCCCAATTCAGATCATACTCAATATTCCCCTCAACCTCCCATGCATGAGGATTGAATATAAGGAGATACTGGGATGACGGGTCCTCTGCCGGCACCTGCCATTCAAGCTTTTGAAGAGCCATATAAGTTGCATGATGTGCCGTGTCGAGTGCAAAACCATATCCTTCACGGGCTGTCTGGGAATGCTCAAAAAGAGAAGTTCCCGCAAGGCTGTCATGAAACTGAAGGAAGAGCACTCTCTGCCAGCCTGTTGTCAGTTCTTTCATTGGATAGTCAGCTCTCCAAACTTTTGAGCCGAGAGCAGCTATTTTTTCAGCAGTAACCAATGCTGTTTCTGATTGGCGGTATCCTTTATTG
>PMIL01000347.1 GCA_003157075.1 Bacteroidales bacterium
GGTTTCTTTTCATTTGATCCTGCAAATCTCAAATTTGAACATTTCTGAACCGGAGGTAAAGGAAAAGGTACGAATCTGAATTTTATTCTTGATATTATACCTGAAAACGATCGCTACCTCTTACTTGCCGTAGATCAGGGCGGAATTAACAGGTTCGATAAATTAACAAGGACATTTGAATATATTATGTATGAAAGCACTAATGAAGACGGCCTAAATAANNAATCCTAAAAAAGAAAGATTTAAACTATTTACACATACAGGTAATCCAAATTCGATTTCATATGATTTCATTGGAAGCCTGTTTGAAGATCATGACGGATTAATATGGATTGGAACGGATGGAGGAGGCCTTAATGTTTATGATCCTAAAACCGGCCATTTTGAAGTATTTAAAAATGATCCCTCCAATCCATACAGCATTAGCGGAAACGTTATTCGTGGAATTGCTGAAGATAAGGATCATGACTTATGGATTGGAACCTGGGATGCCGGGCTTAACCGTTATGACAGAAAATCCCGGCGTTTTATCAGGTATATGCATGATGAGAAAAAGCTATCTTCTATTTCGGATAAAACTATCTGGAATCTCTTTATAGATCATAATAATGCATTGTGGATTAGTATTTATAACGTTGGTATTGACCTGTTTGACGTTAAAAAAGGCGAAGTTGTGAGCCGGTATCGTTCTGATCCTGACAACCCACGATCACTCAGCGGCAATAATAGTTGGTTCTTTTATGAAGACAATGAAAAAAAGATGTGGGTTTGTACACAGAATGGGTTGGATCTTTTTGAAAGTTCAACGAATTCCTTTAAAGTATTTAAATTCCCCGATAATGATATAGGGTCATTTTATAAAGATAAATCAGGATATCTGTGGGTAGGGACTAATACAAAAGGCTTGTTTGTATGTAGTCCGGATGGTACAATACTTAAAACATATGATGTCAGCAATATACTTCCGAATAATAGAATTCATGCTATAATTCAGGACAATAAAGGAGACATCTGGATTTCCAGTAATAATGGCATCAGCAGGATCAATCCGGATATTCAGAGTATCAGGAGTTATAATAAGGAAGACGGTTTACAGGGGGATCAGTTCTATCAGCAATCATTTCTGAAAACAAGAAAGGGAGAGTTGTATTTCGGTGGCTATAGTGGTCTCAACTCATTCTTCCCTGATAGTTTAAAAGATAATGATTTTATTCCCCCTGTTTATATCACCGATTTTCAGATTTTCAATAAACCTGTGGTTTACGCGGTTCAGGGTGCCCAGTTTCCGACACATATCAGTGAAGCAAAGGAAATAAGGTTGCATTGGGACCAATCTGTCTTATCCTTCTCGTTTGCCGCAATAAACTATATCCACCCTAAAAAAAATCAGTATGCTTATATAATGGAGGGTTTTGAAAAAGCCTGGAACTATACTGATGCCTCAAGGAGATATGTTACATATACAAATCTTGACCCGGGTGAATATACATTTAAAGTGAAGGCATCAAATAATGACGGTGTCTGGAATGAAAAAGGAACTTCACTAAAAATCATTGTCTTACCACCATTTTGGAAAACTCTGTGGTTCAGGGTTATCGTACTGTCTCTTATCATCTTCATTATTTTTGAAGTCTTCAGGTCCCGGGTCCGGCAATTGAAAAAACAGCAAATGTTACTTGAAGAATCCGTAGCTAAAAAAACCGCTGAATTAAATGAACTCAATGCATCAAAGGATAAATTCTTTTCAATCATTGCTCATGATCTGAAAAACCCTTTTAATACTATAATTGGTTTTAGTGAAATGATGAAAGAATCTGTGAAATTAAATGATTCTTCAACATTTTATGAGTATGCGGTTATGATTAATACTTCTGCAGTCCAGACATTCAAACTGCTTGAAAATCTCCTGGAATGGGCAAATTCACAAAGAGGTAAACTGGAATTTCTTCCCATACCTCTCAACTTAAAGGAGCTTGTGAAAGATGAGTTATTGATGGCTGAAGAAATGGCTATCGGTAAAAACATAGAACTGAAATGTGAAGTTGATGAATCATTGACAATTTTAGCTGATAAAAACATGACCAGAACCATCCTTCGGAATCTGATATCCAATGCTGTCAAGTTCACACGCAGGAACGGAAAAGTAAATATAGTCGCCAGAATTTCACATAAATTTGTGGACATATCTGTTTCAGACAATGGAATTGGAATGTCTCCGGCTTCCATATCTAAACTGTTCCGGCTGGATGCTAACATGTCGACGCGCGGTACAGACAATGAAAAAGGTACCGGCCTCGGGCTGTTCCTTTGTAAAGAGTTTGTTGAAAAACATGGCGGAAAGATATCGGTTGTGAGTGATGCAGAGAAAGGAAGTACCTTTAATTTTACGATGCCATTGGCTTAAGTATCAATGGTAAAGTTATGGACAATGAAAAATTTATTTAACACTTCACCTAGGCTTCCTTTTTATGTTCTGGCAATTGGTATTTATTTGATAATTGTGTGCCAGGATCTGCTTTCAAATGGGATGTTCCTTGATGGATTGATATATTCAACAGTAGCAAAAAACCTGGCGAATGGAATCGGAACCTTCTGGAATCCACATTTTTCTGCGACACTTTTACAAAACTTTCATGAACATCCACCTCTGGCAATGGGGATTCAGAGCATCTTCTATAAAATATTCGGAGAGAGCCGGTTTGCAGACAGGTTTTATTCGCTGCTGACATTGTTAATATCAGGTATTGTTCTGATCAAGATATGGAAAACACTGGGATATAAAAATGGGTGGATACCTTTATTCATTTGGCTTACCACAGCCACGGTTTTCTGGACTTCCTATAATAATCTGCTTGAAAACACACTAACTGTTTTTACCAGTCTTTCCGTTTTGTTTTATCTGAAATATGAGGAGAATAATAAATTCTATCTGATACTACTGTCAGGCATCGCGCTCGCGTTTGGATTTCTCACCAAGGGATTTGTGGCCTTTTTCCCATGGACATTTCCATTCCTGTGGTGGCTTTTACGCAGACATAAGAAATTTGGCAGGCAGGTCTTAGAGAGTACAGGTCTTTTCTTCTTCACGATAACTCCACTATTCCTTTTAGTTATATTTTCCCCTATCGCCCGAGCAAGTCTTCTTGAATATATTAACCACCAGGTAATTGACAGTATAAAAAATAGCATTACCGTTGATTCCCGCCTGGATATTATTAAGAGATTGTTAAATGAAATAGCTCCTGCGGCTGGTATGTTTATCCTTCTT
Organism: Bacteroidales bacterium; assembly: GCA_003157075.1. Lineage (GTDB taxonomy): Bacteria > Bacteroidota > Bacteroidia > Bacteroidales > VadinHA17 > LD21. The sequence goes on from PMIL01000347.1 coordinate 3,269, forward strand.
CAAATACTGCGATTGGTCACTAAATCGGGGATAGCCATCGGGAGGGAGAATACCATTAAAGCTCTCGCTTTTATTTTTCTTGGGTTGACGGGGGTTTTTCCTATTATGATAAGTATGAAACAGAGTGGTTTTTATATTCTTCCAACCTACCCCTTGTTTTCAATTGGTGCAGCAATTTTGATGTATTCTTATATTGATAGTTTTACAGAGAGAATAGATTTTAAATCACACGGTTTTTTGTTTTTTAAGTGGATTGCTTACGCAGTGTTTTTTAGTGGAATTTTTTTGTCTTTATGGTATTCTGATGGATACAGCCGTGACCGGGATAAAATCAGGGATGTATATGCTATTATATCAGTTGTCCCTGAAGGAAGCGTTATTAATATTAATCCTGTGATGTACGAAGACTGGAGTCTGCATGCTTATTTTGCCAGATTTAAAAATATCAGTCTGGATCAGGATCTTAACAACAGAAGAGAATACTTATTAATAAAAAATGAAAATTTTTCAGATACGCTGAATTCAACCTATAATATAGTTAAGATTAATACAACAGGTTATAGTTTATTAAGAAATAAATAAAGAAGATCAGGGATGAATGAATACTGGGAATCGCGTTTTATGAATGAAGGAGCGATGTGGAAATTTGAACCTGCTGATTCTGCAATTTATGCTCTCAGCTTGTTTAAAAGTGAAAAGATAAGAGAAATACTGGTTCCGGGATTCGGATATGGAAGAAATGGTAAATTATTCATTGATAATGGGTTCAAGGTTACGGGAATTGAAATTTCACAATCTGCAATTGACCTGGCGAGACAATCCGGCCTTGAATGCACAGTTCATCATGGATCAGTTACATTAATGCCATTCGATAATCAGAAATATGACGGTATCTTTTGCTTTGCATTGATTCACCTGCTAAACCAAAGAGAACGCCGTAATTTTCTAAAGTCTTGTTTTTCTCAGTTAAAACCCTGTGGAATAATGATATTTACTGCCGCTTCAAAAAATACCGGTTTATATGGGCATGGAAGGTGTATCAGCAAGGATAGATATGAAATAGCGAGAGGGTTGAAGGTTTATTTTTATGATAACGATGCCATTTTGAAAGAGTTCTCTGATTTTGGAATAGTTGAATGCAGTGATTTTGTTGAACCGGTAAAGTTTATGGAGGGAGAAGAGCCGGTAAAACTCAAACTGGTTATTTGCAAAAAAGCTTGATATTAAGAAAGTTTAGAAAAAAATGAATAGAATTAACGTTCTCTGTGCAACTCCGAGTAAGTTCCTGTAATTCTATAATTACTGAGAGTACCTCGGCGGAGACACAGAGAACTACAGAGGTTAAGAACTATGATTTGATTTTGGAGAAGAAATTCTCTTTGTAGGTATTACTGACCGGAATTCGTCTGTCAGCAATAACTATAACCCCTCTTTCTATAGATTTTATTTTATCAATGGCCACAATGAACGATTTATGTACTCTGCAGAATTTTTTAGAAGGGAGACTCTCCTCTATCTTCGCAAAACTCTGTAACGTCATAATTTTCTTATCAGTACAAAAAATCCTGAGATAGTCTTTCATGCCCTCTATATAGATGATCTCGTCAATATCAACACGTTCCAGCCTATACTCTGTTTTAATGAAGATATAAGAATCATTTTCTGATGTTAACTGGTGATTTTCAGGCCTTTTAGCGAAGTGTTCCATTACTTTATCAACCGCCTGGAGAAACCGCTGGAATGAAAATGGTTTCAGCAGGTAATCAGTTATATTAAGCTCGTATCCCTTCAGAGCATACTGATCAAAAGCGGTTGTCAGTATTATTCTTGCGTTTGTTTGGGCTGTCTCAATAAACTGAATTCCTGTTAGCTGTTCCATCTGGATATCCAAAAAGATCAGATCAGCGCTGTTTTCTTTGAGCCATCCTATTGCCTCAATTGCATTATCAAATGTCCTGGTAAGCTCAAGAGCATGAACTTTATTGATAAAACCTTCAAGTTTTGACAAAGCCAGAGGTTCATCATCAATTGCTATACATCTGATCAGCATTGGTGTTAATAGTGAGTTTAGTGTGATATAATATTTCGCCAGGCTCAATAAGCAGCTGATACCTGCCGGGGTAAATAAGATCAAGTCTTTTCTTCAGATTAATAATCCCATAGCCCGAATGATCACTGGATGAATCAATGGATTTATTATCACAGAAATTTGATGCTTCAAAAACAATAAGACCGTTAACTGATGATAATCTGATATCTACGCAAGGTTTATTTGTTCTGAAGCTTGCATATTTAAAAGAATTTTCAATCAGTGGGACAAAGAGGGCAGGCGCTATGAGTACATTCTGATCGCCCATAAACTCAAATCTGATATCTTCAGGTGTTTTTATTCTCATCCTGTGCAATTCAATGAAATTACTGATGTACTCAATTTCCCTTTTAAGATCCACCTCATCCGAGGAAGTTTCATAAGTAAGATATCGCATAATTTCTGAAAGTCTGATAAGTGCTGCCGATGCCTCATCAGCGTTCTGATGGATCAGCGAATCAATGTTGTTCAGTGTATTGAAAAGGAAATGAGGATTGAGTTTACTCTTCAGCAGATCAAGCTCAACAGCCAGTTTCTGTTTATCAAGTTCTGCTTTTTGATTCATAGTGGTAAACCAGCTGATAATTACGCTGAAAAATGATCCAAAGACCGCCGCTGTGAGGACAGGGTAGTATCCGCTCATATGCATCTTCAGCGAATAATCATGATAAAAATGGTGAAAGGTTCCATCAAAATAAGCTCTTGAAAGAAAAAGTATTGTATATCCAAAAAACGGCATTATCAATACAACCAGAAATGAAATTGCAAAAAACTCAGTTATCTTTTTCCTGTTGAGGAAATAAGGGACCATAACGAGATAAAAAAAATAAAATACGCTCATCAGATATAAGAAGCCAATGACATTGGAAACAATAATCTGAGGTGACATCACCTGTTTCAGCGTTGAATAGGGGAGATTTGCAAAAATGGCAAAGAGCCAGATGAAAACATGTATATATTTAATCCTTTTTTTATTCATTTTCTTCTATATCCTACAAACTTACCAAAAAACATAATGTATTTATATTGTTTTTCCCTATGAATCTTTGTACAAAACAATGAATGGATTTGAATTCAAATGTATTGCCCGAATAAGAGAATAGCAAAACAATTAGACGTATGCGACAACATTATCGTCAGGATATGTGTTATAATCTATGTGTTGAAAGTCTCAGAATATGAATATCTGAGAATTTAAGCAATTTATAAAGTGAAACATCAGATTAATTTATATTTGAATTATTAAATGCGGGAACAATAAAGCGCAAAATCATGGAAGACTTAACACATTTTGCTTCTCCGGAAAGAACAACCACAGAACAGATTTTAAAGGAATACGAACTGGTCGGTTCTCAGAAAATATTCACTGAGATATTTGGAACAATTACAGGAATAGGTGGTGTTATCGATAAAAACCGGCAGATAGTTTATGCAAATGATGAATTGCTTACGTTGCTGGGTATCAAAACATTAGAACCTATTCTGGGAAAAAGGCCTGGAGAATTTATTTCGTGCATACATTCTGACGAAGAGGAATCCGGTTGTGGAACATCTCATGCCTGTGCTTATTGCGGAGCAGTTAATGCGATACTCGAGAGTCAGAGGACAGGAATGAAGTCTATGAGAGAAACTCAGGTCTCAACAATAATAGATGGTAAACACAAAAGCTGGGATCTGAATGTAATTTCAACACCCGTTTCATTTAATGGAGAAGTGTTTTATATTTTGGTCCTGCAGGATATAAGTGATGAAAAAAGAAGGGCTGCTCTCGAAAGGATATTTTTTCACGATTTATTGAACAGCATGGGAGCTCTTAACGGACTTCTCTCAATTTTAAGGGAAGAAACAAATCCGGATGAAACTCGTGAGCTTATTAAACTCTCAGAGGATATCAGCCGGAACGTTATTGATGAGATTCTATCACAAAGACAGATCAGAGCCGCAGAAAACGGAGAGCTTAAAGTAAATATTGAATTATGTAATTCGGTTGAACTGCTTGATTCTGCGATTGAGAAAATAAACTTTCATGAAGCAGGCAATGGAAAAAATATTGTCAGGACTGAAGACTCTGTAAACACGTTTTTTGCTATTGATAAGATCCTTCTGCAGAGGGTAATAATTAACTTATTGAAAAATGCACTTGAAGCAACTCAATTGAACGGAACTGTTACATCAGGGATCAGGGAAAATGAGGATAAAATAATCTTCTGGGTTAAGAATGATCAGCTTATTCCAAAAGATGTTCAGATGCAGTTGTTTCTGCGATCTTTCAGTACAAAAGGGACTGGCAGGGGGCTGGGAACCTATAGCATAAGGCTATTGACAGAAAATTATCTCGAAGGGAAAGTCAGCTTTGTAAGCAATGAAGCTGAAGGAACTGTATTTAGTATTGAGCTGAATAAAAAATTCCCGGAAATAGTGTCTGATCCGCAAAAATAGTTCTTGCTAAGTTTTTAAGAACTTGGCCCCTCCGGGGGAAAATTATGACTCCCTCAAAAACTTGTCAATTTCTTTGGCAACTTTTCTGCCTGAAGCAATTGCAGTTACAATCAGACTTGCCCCTTCAATCGAATCACCGGCAGCAAAAACCTTTTGCCGGTTAGTCAGAAGGTTCTGATTAACTTTTATGTTATTTCTCTGATTAAGTTCAAGCTCCAGTTCGGTAAGCAGCCCTTCCAGAACGGGATGGACAAAACCCATTGCAAGCAATACAAGTTCTGCGTCAATTATCCTTTTGGTTCCCGGAACAGGCTGCATGATGTATTGTTTATCAATCATTTTCCATTCCACCTCTTCTACTTCCACTCCGGTTACTTTATTATCGGTCCCATGGAATTTTAAAGTTGACAGGTTCCAGTATCTCTCGCAGCCTTCCTGATGTGAGGTGGATGTTTTAAGAATTTTCCCCCAGTAAGGCCAGGGATTATTCGCAGACCTTGTAAGTGGTGGTTTCGGAAGGATCTCAATCTGAGTTACGCTTACAGCTTTCTGTCGGATAGAAGTGCCGACACAATCTGAACCGGTATCCCCTCCTCCGATTATCAGCACCTTTTTCCCTTCAGCATTTATGTTATTAGCTGATGCAGAGATTTGGCCTGAGTTAACCCTGTTCTGTAAAGGAAGAAAATCCATCGCAAAATGGATTCCGTTGAGATTCCGTCCATCTGCAATTAAATCCCGCGGATGTGATGCACCTATTGATATACAAATTGCATCGAATTGTTCCAAAAGTTCTTTTCCCGGAATATCTTTACCGATGGTTACTCCGGTTTTTATTACAAGACCTTCCTGTATCATAAGGTCGAGGCGACGGTCAATAATAGATTTACTGAGTTTAAAATCCGGAATTCCATATCTCAAAAGTCCGCCTGCTTTATCATCTTTTTCAAAAAGAGTTACCAGGTGCCCTGCTTTATTTAAAAGATCAGCAGCAGCCATACCTGCTGGACCACTGCCAATAACAGCGACTTTTTTTCCTGTCCTGATTTTAGGTGGCTGTGGCTTTATCCAGCCTTCTGCAAAGGCTCTTTCAACTATTGCCACTTCATTTTCCCTTATAGTTACCGGTTCCTGATTTATATTCAGCACGCATGCATGTTCACATGGTGCCGGGCAGATCCGTCCTGTATATTCCGGAAAATTATTTGTTGCAGCCAGACGAAGATATGCTCCTTTCCAGTCGCCTTTGTATAGAAGATCATTCCATTCCGGAATTAAGTTATCTACCGGACAGGCCCAATGACAATAGGGGATACCACAATCCATACATCTTGAGGCCTGGAGCATTCTGTCTTCACTGTTCAGAACCTGTTCAACCTCGCTGTGATCACCTACTCTTTCATTTAACGGTCTGGTTCCGGCTTCCTTTCTTTTTATCTTGAGAAATCCATTTATATCAGCCATAATATCATTATATATAATCATTTTTTGCCCCCCTGCCCCCCTAAAGGGGGATTGTTCAGAGGTTTTTGAATTTTAATTATCTTATTTTTTGTACACTATATTGTTTTAGTATCATCTTAAATATCAAATAATTATTGTTAAATTCCCAATAAATACCAGAGTACTAGCCCCCTTTAGGGGGTTGGGGGGGCCCTTCCTTAACTTGCACTTATTTCCAGATCTATTTCAACATCCGCAATTTTCTTTCTGATTTCTTCAAGTTTTTGTTCCTGAAGCACTTTCTTAAAGTCATACGGAATGACCTTGATAAACTTCGGAATATATTTGTAAAGATCATCGAGAATCATCTTTGCTTTCTTGCTTTTAGTAAGCTGATAATGCCTCGAGATGAGTTCAGTCAGTTCATTAACATCGCTGTAGTCTTCTACAAGTGATAACTCGACCATTCCCATATTACAATAAAAATCAAAATCCCCGTTTTCATTATAAACATAAGCAATACCTCCACTCATACCGGCAGCAAAATTGCTTCCGGTTGTTCCCAGAACAACAACCCTGCCTCCTGTCATATATTCGCAGCAATGATTGCCCACACCTTCCACTACGGCAATTGCTCCGCTGTTACGAACCCCGAATCTTTCACCCGCAACACCTGATATATAGATCTCACCTTTTGTTGCACCGTAAAGCACAGTATTACCAATAATTATATTTTTGTCAGGTTCAAAGGTAGAACCGACAGGAGGAACGACTATTATCCTTCCTCCTGAAAGACCTTTGCCCAGGTAATCATTTGAATCACCTTCGAGATAAAGTTCAACACCGGGAGAAAGAAATGCTCCGAAACTCTGTCCGGCTGACCCTTTAAACCTGCAACGGATTGTTCCGTCGGGAAGCCCCTCTGGTCCATACAGCATTGTAATTTTTCCGGAAAGCATGGCTCCTGTAGTCCTGTCAGTATTATGAATAGGCCTTTCTATCAGTACAGGTTGTTTATTAGCTATAGCATTTTCAGATTCTGCAATCAGTTCCCTGTCAAGAATATGGTCTGTTTTCTGATCCTGCACATCACAACAATGCATAGCATTTTGAGTTGATTCGGTTGGCATAGTGAGAAGGGCTGAAAGATCAAGATTTTTGATTTTCCAGTGATTGACTTCAGGATTTCTTTCCAGAAGGTCAAAACGGCCTATTATTTCATCCATAGTTTTAAAACCAAGTTCAGCCAGAAGTTCACGTACTTCTTCCGCCAGGAACCGGAAAAATGTAACAACATTGTCAGCTTTTCCCCTGAACCTCTTTCTTAGCTCCGTGTTTTGTGTTGCAACGCCCACCGGACATGTATTAAGATGACATTTGCGCATCATAACACAACCCATAACAATCAGAGCAGATGTGGCAAATCCGAATTCCTCTGCGCCAAGCAGTGCAGCGATAATTATATCATTGCCGCTTTTCAATTGTCCGTCAGCCTGAATTTTCACTTTCCTACGCAGGTTATTCATCACAAGTGTTTGCTGTGTTTCAGCCAATCCAATTTCCAGCGGTAATCCGGCATGTTTTATCGATGATGAAGGACTTGCTCCTGTGCCACCTTCATATCCGCTTATGGTTATAAGATCGGCCCCAGCTTTGGTTACACCTGCAGCTATTGTACCCACTCCGCTTTCAGATACCAGTTTCACGCTTACCTTGGCCTTTGGATTAACATTCTTCAGATCAAATATAAGTTGCGACAAATCCTCAATAGAATAAATATCATGATGAGGCGGAGGGGAAATAAGAGTTATTCCGGGTATTGCATACCTGGTTTTAGCTATGATCTTATCAACCTTATGACCGGGGAGCTGCCCGCCTTCACCGGGTTTTGCTCCCTGTGCGATTTTGATCTGAAGCTCATCGGCATTTACCAGATATTCGGTGGTAACTCCAAAACGGCCGCTGGCAACCTGTTTTATTGCGCTTCTCACACTGTCGCCATTTTCTAGAGGCTTGAAACGAACAGGGTCTTCTCCACCTTCGCCGGTATTGCTTCGTCCTCCGATCCTGTTCATTGCAATTGCCAAAGTTTCATGGGCTTCGCGACTGATTGAACCATAAGACATT
>PMIL01000026.1 GCA_003157075.1 Bacteroidales bacterium
CATGGAGCCTGACGAGTGAAACGAGGAAGTTCCGCGAAGCGGAAGTGCATGGCAACAGGTAAAAAAAAAGCTCTCCATTCGGAAAGCTCTTCTAAAATAATATTCAATGAACTACTGACTCAACCCATAACTCTTCTCCTTTCCATATGAGGTAACACAGGTAGCCTCCTGACATTTTTCTTAACGGATTCCAGTATAGATATTCTCTTTTTCAGAGTTTTAACAATAAAAAAGAGTTCAAGAACAGAATCCATCTTTTCTCTTCTTTTCCGCGTTGCCAGCCTTACCAGCAGACTAGCCAGAAGACTTGCAGTTCCTAAAATTAAAACCATCAGCCAGATGATCCCGATCCTGTCGAAATAGAATGATAATCCTATAAAAAACAGGTTAACAGATATAAGAATTGAAGTAGCCTGCAGATGTGTGCAGCCTAATCCCAGAAGATGATGATGCAAATGCTGATGGTCAGCTTTGAATGGTGATCTCCCATCCTTGATCCTGAGAATAAAAACTCTCAGAGAATCGAATAAGGGGATGACCAATACGCCAAAAATAATCGCCGGCGCTGATTCAATAACTGCCAGATCATCTGCAACAAGCTGAAACTGAAGGAACCTGCAGGCGAGTATACTGATTACAAAACCTGTCACCAGGGAACCTGTGTCACCTAAAAATATCTTATTCTTTTTATCAAAAACATTGAAATAGAAAAATGCTGACAGGGTACCGACTAAGGAAAAGCTGAGTATTGTATATCCCTGATTACCCGAGACCCAGAACCAGATTCCTAAAACGGATGCAGTTACTATTCCGATTCCCGAAGCAAGTCCGTCGATGCCATCGATCAGGTTAAAGCCATTGATAATAACAATAAATACAAATATTGTAAGAAATATACTAACGAGGTAAGGTAACTGATGAATATAAAATAAACCATACAGATCGTTAATCCTGATATCTGCCAGCACAGCTACTAAACCTGCTGCGAAGATTTGTCCTGCGAGCTTTTTCATTGGTGCGATTATTAGTATGTCATCTTTGATCCCGATGAAGAAAACAATGATTGAGCCGGCAATGATATATTTAAGTTCGAAATGGAAAAAATCTCCTGCAAAAATTACGGTTGAAAGGACAAATCCGATGAATATTGCTATACCTCCAAGGTTTGGTGTAATTGCCATATGCGATGTACGGCCGTTAGGTTCAGAACAGAGGTTTTTCATCCGTGCGATAGTCACAATTGAAGGAATGGTATACCAGGTGATGGCGAATGCCATCAAAAAACCAAGGACAAGTAATGTCCAGACTGGCAGAAAGAGGGAAGTAATGTTTAAAGACGAATTCACGATACAGGTTAATTAACTGCTAATCAATTTAGTGATAAAGCCTTGTAATACCTAATAAATTCAAATGTTGTTATCAACTTCTAAAATCAAACCAGTATAATCCGTGTTCAAACGAACGAATAAACATAAGGAATAAAATTATTTGTTTTACAGATCCTGATCAAGACATCAAAGGTGATTTTTTATTTTAAGTTGAATTTTGTCTGCACTAACCACATAATAAAACTGTTAGAAAACCTTAGTCCGGAATTTCAAAACAAACATATTTTACGAAATCAATAAATTTTATAGCGTAATGCATGTTTTGCTTGATGAAATTAAGGCAAAGTTAAACTAAACTTAATTTTTTTTAAATCAAATGAGATTGGAGCATTGAGCGTAGAGCGTAGAGCATAAAACGTAAAGCGTAAAGCGTAAAGAGAAGAGTGGAGAGTTATTGATAATTAAAGACACCATTTTTCAGGATGGTTGATCATAGATATCAACATCTTACGAACTTCATCGTATTCGTTCAAAAACCTTTCATTTGTTTCTTTAGGGATATACTTACAATCCATTGAATATGCAATCCAAACTTCAGTTTCATTTTCTTCACCTAACGAATCTGTAAGTTTATTTACAAATGCTTTTTCATATCGTCGCTTAGCGCTTTACTCTTTTTGTCTTCTCTCTTCTCTCTTCTCTCTACTCTTTACGCTCTGTGCTCAGTTCGCTCTACGCTCACCTCTCGCTAGAAAGACTTCCCCACTCTGAAGATCAATCCCGCCGAATTATAGAACAGCTCCCCCGCATCAAACGCACCTGTAACTCCAATGTTCAGACCGTTTTTGAATTCCCTGTTTGCATCAAGAAAAGCTGAGAATTGCTTCTTTTTGCCAAATATTCCATAACTCGTATTTTTCTCAATGCTTGTCTCATAAGTACCATAATTCAGTGAATAAGAGGTTTTTAAAAGAAAATTCCAATTCTTTACAGATCCTTCATAACCAAAATGAAATGCAATAACCCTGTTGTTGATGAAAAAATAACGGGGAACAAAGGGGAGTCCTGCCCGAGCTGAGGTGACTGGAGTAATGAATGGATTGCCGATACCAACACCTTTATAAGACCAGCCTTCCATGTATTGATCATGATTAAAATACTCTTCATCTCCCGATTTGGTTACTGGTGACCAGGACTCCCCTGCCTGGTTTTTGGTGTACAGAATTTCAGCTAAAATCTTCTTCCACCGGAACCCTTCATTTCCGGGATGCAAATTTACCAGACTCAACCCATTCAACCCATCCCGGATGTTAGCAAGTCTATAAAGGGCACCTGCGTCATACAGATTTTGCCGATAGGCGAATAGTCTGACATTTTTTAATTCATATTGAGCCCCGAGGTCAATTGATCCGAGAGAGTTTCCCATTCTTGAGCCATTCCAGCCTCTGCCTGTTATTACATATAAGTAAGTTTTAAAAGTAGAAAACGGAAAGTAATCTCCCCAGTATTTTTTCTCACTGCCCCATTCCACCTGGTGGTTAAAACCTCCGTAAAGCTTCCATTTCCAGCCGGGTTTTCCGAATCTCCCATACAGCGATTTCTGATGTAAAAAGGTTCCCAGCTTAATTATATCCCCATTCCGGCCCTGAGCAGTCTCTCCCATCCAGCCGTGTGCATAGTTACCTTTGAAAGCAAATAATTTCCCGAAAAAAGGTAAGCTGAAAAACTCCGGTATACTGATCTGCACTTTCGGTATTCCCAGCGCAGTTCCCGATACGGCCCATGACCCTGATGTTAAAGTTGTATCGCAGAGCCCCATTATTTCTTTTGACCGGCCCCCTCGAATCTCAAAAATGCTTATGCGTACTTTTCCGTATCCTTCAATTAAAGTGAAGTTTGATTTATAACCGATATTTGCACGTCCTTCAACTGAAACGCCCCAGTCAATGATCCTGGATTCAGGTTTGGTATACTCTTTATGCAATCCAGCAAAAAAACTTAGTGAAGCTTTATCGAGAGGGACACTTCCAAACTGATTTGATCTTAGCCAGAATGGAACACTTCCGGAAGTTATATAACCGGCTGAGGAATTCAGATCAAACGAGAACTCCTTCTTTTGACTATAACTGTTTAAAATAGAAAATACAGCAAGAAACAAGATGATTCTGATTCTTAGCATTTAAGATATGAAATATTAGATGTTAGATGTGAGATGTGAGATCTGAACTCAAATATCTTCTCTCACAAAAAGTAATACCTGCCCTAAGAGTATATATCGAATCTAAGACTTAATACCTTTTGTTATTATTCTAATCTTTTCCTGTATGACATACCAAATAAAAAGCGGAGTTGAGATAAGGGTCCGGCGCCACAGCCTTCGTGGTTCCCGAATGAGCCGAGGCAACCACTCAAGACCAATGGAGATCCAGAATTTCCTGGGACGTTTAACCGTTCCGGCATAGAAATCAAAGA
>PMIL01000180.1 GCA_003157075.1 Bacteroidales bacterium
TGCTCCCGCTTAGGCGGGATTTGTCCTCGTAATGTCAGCGACTCTCCTGATAATTTGAGAATTAGCCCCCCTTTAGGGGGGATGGGGGGTCAGCAAACCGATAGCTCAGCAGCTGATAAATAATCTTCGCTGCTATAAAATCAGGTGCCTTATTGGTTTCAGACGGACATAATTCAACAACATCAAAGCCGACAACATTCCTGTTTTTGATAACATCCCTCAGAAAATGCATCAGTTCAAAATATGCTGGTCCTCCCGGTTCAGGGGTTCCTGTTGACGGCAGTAAAGAGGGATCAAATACATCAAGATCAATTGTGATATAAACATTTTCGGAAAGCTTGTCTATGGCTTTCTTATACAGATTCTTGTCGTTATAGAGTTCATGCGAATAAAACATTCTTTCTCTCTCAACAAATGGCAATTCTTCGGCCGACATACTTCTTATCCCAACCTGGACAATTGGTGCAGACTCCCGGGCCCTTGCCATTGCACAAGCATGATTCAACTTTGATCCTTCGTACTCCTGTCTTAAATCAGAATGAGCATCCAGTTGCAGAACAGAAAGATCATAATAGAATTCCGAAAATGCCTTTACAGATCCGATTGAAACAGTGTGATTTCCGCCAATAATAACCGGAAATTTCTTCTCTGAAAGAAGAGTCAGAATTCTGTAGTATACATCTTCTGTAAGCGACTCCGGGGACTCTTTCTGCAATATCGGAGGAACAGTATAAATTCCCTTCAGATGGGCTTCTGAAGCTGTTTCGATATCGTAGAATTCAAGATTGACAGAGGCATTCAGAATAGCATCGGGACCCTTATCGGCTCCCTTCATCCAGGTACTTGTTTCGTCGTATGGTACAGGAACTATTACAATTTCTGATTCCTGATAATTATATACTACTTCATTGCCCCCAAAATTCATATACTGTAAATCTAGTTACTGGTATCCGATTTTCTTATTTTCCGATACCAGGCAAAATATAATAACTTGAGAATTTTCCCTTTGTGTTACTTTACCTTTTGCCACCTCTGCAGTCTGGCTCCTCCTTAAAATTGCCCACTGGGCAATTTCTTAACAGTCGTTCCCCTTTGTGGTTAATTTCTTTACCACTAAGGTACACAAAGGTTTACTCTAAGGTTCACAAAGGATTCATCCAATAATTTGCCTTATTGAAAAAAAATTTAAAGTGGCTTTTCAGGTTTTGGTTTTGGTGTGGGTTTCTTCTTTTTCTTTTCTGCAGATGGAGCCGGTTTTTCTTTGGCCGGTTTTNNTTCTTTGGCCGGTTTTTCTTTGGCTTCCTCTACAGCAGCAGCTTTTTCAGGTTCCTCTTTAACAAGAAGCTTGAGGTTATGAAGGATATTATACCATTGAGCAAGTTTTTTTATATCACTGGTATATACTTTATCCTTTGAATACTCAGGAAGAATTGCTTCGAACCATGTTTTCAGTTTACCTGCATCCGCTTTTGAGTCAATAGCCGGTCCTCCATTCTCCTTATCAAAAATCAGGTCGAAGACTTTTCCGAGAGGCATATCTTCCTTTTCAGTAAAAATTGCAATGTCTTCCAAAGAGCTCACTTTTGCCGAACTATAAGCACTGCTTCTCTTCTTTGTCTCAAGGTGTTCAATAATTATTGCATTTTTGCCCTGGGCAATAAATTTAAAAAGTCCGGGTTCGCCTGAAATCGCCAGAATATCTTTTAGAATCATCTTTTATATGTTTAAGTGCAAATTTAGCGCTAGTATTGTAAAGTCCGACTGATAACTGATATTTTTTTCAAAGATAGCCGGAACTAATTTAATTTAAATCTCTCCGGTGAAATTTTCTATTCTTCATCACCAGCCTGCCTACATGCTGGTGATTTACGAGATTCCTGCCTGGCAGATTGTGCGTAAATGGTCAAGATCAGACAATATTTCTCTCATTTTTAATCTTCTCATAAGCTTCATTTACCATTTTGAATTTTTCATCGGCTGACTTTCTGAAATCTTCACCAAGATGACTTACCTTATCAGGATGATATTTCATTGCCATTTTTCTGTATGCTTTCTTAACCTCTTCGTTTGAAGAAGCAGGCTCAATTTCAAGGATTTTATACGAAGAATCGGTTTCAGGAATGAACATATTTTTAATTGACAGGAAATCAACCGACGCTACGCCAAGATATGAAGCTATTTTTTCAATTATTTCAATTTCTGAAGAGTGGATCATACTGTCTGCCAGTGATATATTAAACAATATATGCAATAATTGAAGCCTCGATGAATAATCCATATTCCCTTTTATCTGAAGGCATACATCTCTTACTGGTATTTCTTGTTTAAGTATGTCTTTTAGCATCAGAAGAGCCTGTTTGGCTGATTCCTGTCCAAATTGTCTGATAAAGAACTGTTTAACATAGTCAAGTTCTGATTTAACAACTTTACCATCGGCTTTCATAACTGCTGCTACAAGAACAAGAAGGCTCATTCCGAAATCACCTTGGCTTGTCCTGGAATTAGAAGATGTATATGTGGAAGTATGCTCGGTACTGCTGTCTATCATGGAGCCTACAAGGAAACCCAAAAGTCCGCCAATCGGACCTCCCATAGCAAAGCCAAGTCCTCCGCCAAGCCATTTTCCGAATATTCCCATAATCAGGTTTATAAATTAATAAATGTTAGTATCTCTTCATGGATCTTAAGTATCGCAGGTATGATCATATCATTCTCAGAGTTATAAATTATATAATCGGATAGCTGTATCCTGGCCTCGTCATCCATCTGATTCCGCATCCTCTCAATAACCTGTTCTTTGGTTAATTTATTTCTTAAGATGACTCTCTCCACTCTCTGGTCGGCTGGGGCTACAACGGTAGCTACTTTATTTACATATTCTGATGCACCGCTCTCAAAAAGTATTGCTGCCTCCATTATCACATAGGGTGATGTCTGGTCGGCCGACCATTTCCTGAAGTTATCAAAGACAAAAGGATGAACCAGAGCGTTTACTTTTTCAAGAACAGTTTTATCATTAAAAATAATCGACGCTAGAGCCTGCCTGTCCATTCTTCCATTGGTATAAAGATCTCTTCCCGCGATAGAATTCAGTTTATCCTGTATCCCGCTTTCATTCTCCATGATTTGGCTTGCTTCCCGGTCTGCTGAAAAGACCGGGATTCTCAGGACGGTAAAAACTCTGCAAACCGAAGTTTTACCGCTTCCGATTCCACCGGTTACGCCAAGTTTAAATCCTTTTTTTTCTTTTATTGTCATCTTAACATCCCCCAATAAAAGATATCATCTCTTTTTATTGTAAGATTCCGGTGAGGAATTAGCAATCACTTTATCAAGAGTAAAAAAGAGGGTGTCGGGTTTAATTGAGGTTATCTCACATCCTGTTCTCATCTGAACATTAAGGCTTTTTGTAAGTCCCGATGTGATAATAAAATAATTTAATGCCTTCCCGCCCGGAGCTCTTTTATAATTGACTTTTGAAATGTCAATTATTACCGGTGCCTTTCTGTTTGAAAATTTCAGTTTAATTATCGAATAGCCCGAACCTTTAAGAAACAGGTCCAGATCAACTGGGGAACTCTCAGTAATAACCCTTTCTCTAGGAATGTTTGTATACTTTACATGGTATTGAATTCCTGTCTCGAATTCTTTTCCCAGAAAATTAAGATACCAGAAAATAAAAGAAAGAAAAAGGAAGAAAGTAAAGACAGCAACATCTCTGTTGATACCTCTTACTCCCTTTTTCGTAAGATTTTCTTTCCGTATTCCATCTTCCCTTTTCACTAAAGGTTTGTAAAGAATTTAGGTCTTATTCTTCAGCTGAAGGATCTTTAAGAAGCGCGTTCTTGTCAATTTTCAGTCTGATATCTCCACCAACATCAACGGTTACATAATTATCTTTTACTTCATATACTCGGCCGTATATTCCACCTGTCGTAATTACTTTATCGCCTTTTTTCAGAGAAGATCTGTAATTAGTCATTTCCTTCTGCTTTTTCATCTGGGGTCTGATCATGAAAAAATAAAAGACCACGAATACAAGAATAAGCGGAAGAAAAGTCACCAGAGGGTTTGTCTGTCCGGTTGCCCCGGCAGGCTGACCCATTAAATACAAAAAAGCAAAATTGGTCATTGTCTTAATTATTAATTAGTGTTATTTATTATTTACTACAACTTCTGCTGTAATTTTTACAAGAACAACGGGTTTTGAAGCATTTGATTTTACTGTAATGGTTTTGGTCTGCATCCCGTCCCTGCCTGAAGTGTTAAAAACGACTTCAAGATTTCCGTTTTCACCCGGAGGTATTGGTTTTGTATTGTATTTTGAAACCGTACATCCGCATGTTGTTGAGGCTGACGTGATTATAAGATCTGAGGTCCCTTTATTATCAAATATAAATGTATGATGTATCTTCTCTCCTTCTGCTACTTTCCCGAAATCATACTGGTATTCCCTGAAGACAATCTCACTTTTGCCTGTGCCGCCGGGATCTGAACGGGAGACTGATGATTTATTTCCTTTCCCGTTACCACAGCCTGCAACAATTACAATGATCAATATCCATGAAATAATAAAGCCATTTTTCATAAAGCTGGATTCATTTGAGTATTCAGTTTTCATCTGTTATTGTCTCTCCAACAAGACCCCGACCGAACTTATTAAAGAGTCCGTCATCGCGGATTTCTTTCACAATATTATCAAGAATTCCGTTGACAAAGGTACTGCTTTTTGAAGTACAATAGTATTTCGCAATCTCAATGTATTCATTCAGAGTGACCTTAACAGGGATTTCAGGAAATTCCAGAATTTCAGTTATTGCAAGCTGCATTACCAGAATATCCATCAATGCAATTCTGTCGACCTCCCAATTGGTTGTATTTTTATCAATCAGTTCGGAGCATTTTTTTGAATGAAGAACTGCCTTTCTGAATAATATTTTAACAAACTCCTCATCTTCAGCATTTTTGAATAGTGGCATCAAGGGAGCTGTCTCACCTGAATCGGTCTTAAATTTCTTAAGAGTTTTCTCGAGCATNNGAATTTGAAAACAGTTCGGTGATAAGCCTGATAATGTATTTCTTATCAGAAAGATAATTGGGATGTTCTGCACCCATATACTCATCATACACTTCCCAGACAATCATCTTATTATAGAGCAGCCTGGGAATATGCGAATTATTCACCCAGGAAAGTTTTTTAGATGAGATGTAGTTAGTGAATTCAGTATTTTTTCTGAGTTGTGCGATAAGGTGATTATCAACAAACCGTCTTCTGGGATTAAGGTCCTCGTGAGAAGGCATCCTTTTCTGAAGAGCCTGATCTATCTTTTCCCCTGCAATATCAGCAATTTCAAGAACCAGCAACAGCAAATAATGGTACAGATCGTAACTCTTACCAATGCTGAACATTAACTCAGTCTCCGCCTGGACAAGATTTGAATCCTCTCTGCGGTTAAAAGCATAAAGAGCCATCAGAGCTTTTATACGTAATAATCTTCTGCTTATCATTTATAAAGAACCTCAAATTTCCGCTGCAAAAATACTCTTTTTCCGGTAGCCTCAAAACAACTAGTCAAAATTAAGGACAAAATATCTCGCTGGTTTTGATTTGATAAAATAATTGTTACATTTGACAATACAAAAGGAAAACCTGAAACTAACTGTCCTAAATTCAAAACAAAACCCTAACACTAACTGACTTATAAATGGAAGAAGAAGCCGGAATACAGGAAGTCATAAACGGGCATGATGAAAAGATTATTAAAGAAGAAATTTTCACCAAAGTGGTACGTGCCGGTAAAAGAACTTACTTTTTTGATGTAAAAGCAACAAGAAANNAAGGTATTTTATGAGAAACACAAGATCTTTCTTTATAAAGAAGATTTTGAAAAGTTCTCGGAAGGATTAAAAGATGCTGTTACATATATTGGTAACGGCAAAATCGTTTCAGAGAATTCTGAAATGACAGACTTTCATGAATCTAAGGATGAAAGAACCACTATAAAAGCCGAAGAATTCACAAATGTCGAGTTTGAAGACCTTGGCAAAAAGTGATAAGTATAATCTAAATGTCTGATTATATTCTCCTTATTCTGGGTATCATTTTTATGATCATTGGGATAATCGGATGTCTGGTTCCTGTATTGCCCGGACCTCCGCTTAGCTTTTTGGGAATAATATCCCTGCATTTTTCAAAGTTCGGTCAGTTTACGTCTGCAACCTTAATAACCCTGGGTATTATAACTGTTATAGTAACAGTGATGGATTATATCGTGCCAATATGGGGAACCAAACGATTCGGAGGTTCAAAGTATGGCACCAGAGGAGCAACTGTCGGACTTATTATTGGTTTTTTTCTTGGTCCTCTGGGTATAATATTAGGACCTTTATTCGGAGCCTTCGTGGGAGAAATGATATTCAAGGATGATATGTATTATGCATTTAAGGCAGGTTTCGGAAGTCTTTTAGGATTCCTTACAGGCATCGGGCTAAAGCTTGCTGCTTCGTTTGCAATGACTTTCTATTTCGTGAAGGAGCTGATTAAATAATCCTTACCCCCCATCCCCCCTAAAGGGGGGCTTGTTCTCGTTTTTTAAGAAAAATCAGTTCATGTCCGAGGACATACCCCCTTTAGGGGGGCAGGGGGGCGACTACATTCCAAGGGTTGCTACCATAACTGCTTTAATAGTATGAAGCCGGTTTTCTGCTTCGTCGAACACAATTGAATGTTTGGATTCAAAAACATCCTCAGTCACTTCCATACCGTCGAGACCAAATTTTTTAAAGATATCCTCTCCCACTTTTGTATCCCTGTTATGAAAAGCCGGGAGACAATGGAGAAATTTAACTGAAGGGTTTCCAGTCATCTTTAATACATTCATATTCACCTGGAATGGTTTTAGTAATTTTATTCTTTCTTCCCAGACAGAATCGGGTTCACCCATCGAAACCCATACATCAGTATATAGAAAGTCTGCACCCTTAATGGCCTCCGCAACATCTGCCGTAATAGTGATTTTTGCTCCTGTTTCATTTGCGATGGATTTACATTTTGCAACTAATGCCTCTGCAGGCTGATACTCCGCGGGAGCAGCAATTCTGAAGTCGATACCCATCTTGGCTGATCCTACCATAAGGGAATTCCCCATATTATATCGGGCATCGCCAAGATAGCAAAAGACCATCTTATTCAAAGGTTTCTCCGAATGTTCGGTCATCGTGAGAAAATCGGCGAGGATCTGGGTCGGATGAAATTCATTGGTTAATCCGTTCCAAACGGGAACTCCTGCATATCGGGCAAGCTCTTCGACAATATCCTGACCAAATCCACGGTATTCAATTCCGTCGTACATGCCGCCAAGCACTCGTGCAGTATCCTTCATTGATTCTTTCTGTCCAATCTGCGAACCTGAAGGTCCAAGATAAGTCACATGCGCCCCCTGGTCATAAGCAGCCACTTCAAATGCACAGCGTGTTCTTGTAGAAGCCTTTTCAAAGATCAGGGCTATGTTTTTTCCTTTAAGATGCTGTTTTTCAGTGCCTTCATATTTAGCTTTTTTCAGTTCTGCTGACAGGGCCAGAAGATGTTTTATCTCAGACGGAGTAAAATCGAGCAGTTTAAGAAAATGACGGTTGTGTAAATCTATAGACATTGTTTTAAGGATTTAAAGATAAAAGACAAAAGTAAGAAGACAAAAGTAAAAAGATAAAAGTAAAAAGGTAAAATATGAGTACTAAAATTTTAAGCAGCGGATTTTCAATAAGTTTCAACGGAGTTACACGGATTTTTTCTCCTCTTCCCCACTTCTCCCCATTTCCTTATTCTTATCGCCTGTCATCTTCATATTCCATAGTGATCTTAGATCCGTATTTCTTGTCTGCAAGTTTAAACGCTTCAGTGATAACGCTTTTGGTTCCTCCCTGTTTAATAAAATTAAGACATGCCTGTATTTTTGGAGCCATACTTCCCTTAGCAAACTGGCCTTCGTTGAGGTATTTCAAAGTATCGTTATAATTTAGAAACTCCTTGATCTCCTGATCAGGTTTTTTGTAATTTATGTATATATACGGAACATCGGTAAGAATGTAAAATTCATCAGCTCCAATCTGCGCTGCCAGCAATGCTGAGGCAAGATCCTTATCGATAACTGCCTCTGCCGGTCTTACATCTTTTTTATCGTCTATATAGACCGGAACTCCTCCTCCTCCGGCAGCAATTACAATATTTCCTTTACCGGCAAGATCTTTAATTATTGAATCATTTAGTACTCTAACTGGTACCGGTGATGGCACTACTCGTCTGAAACCTTCCAGCAACTTGACTTCCTCCCTGAATATCCATCCTTTTTTGGAGGCAAGGTCATCGGCTTGTTCTTTTGTATAGATCTTTCCAACTCGTTTCTGCGGGTCTTCGAATGCAGGATCATTAATATCAACCAGAACCTGGGTAACAATACATATGACATTTTTCGAAATTCCATGTTTATTAAGAACATTTCTGAACATCCGCTCTATCATATAACCGATTCCGCCCTGGGAGTCAGCCACACAAATATCGACAGGCATCTGGGCAATGCCGTACAACTGCTCTCCGGCATCGTTTCTCATAAGGATATTACCGACCTGGGGTCCGTTTCCATGTGTTATAACCAGGTCGTAACCTTCATTAATCAGGAAAACAAGATTTTCAAGTGTTTCAGTAGTGTTCTGTTCCTGTTCATCAATGGTTCCTGCCTGATCACCTCTCAAAAGAGCATTGCCGCCAAGGGCAACTACTGCAAGTTTCTTTTTCATAGAATTTTATTATAATCATCGAAGAAGATCACAAAAGTATCAAAATTCAAAGAATTTCAAGCCATACCGAAGTTCCGGGAAATTTGAAGATCTATGCATTATAGCAGACATCGCCGGGAGGTTGTTATAAATATCAGGCTATAGAATTGAAGTTAAAAAAAAATACTACATTTACACAATTCAAAATACTACCAGATAAGTGAGATTCAGCCAACTATTGTTCATTGCGGTAGTCTTCGCAATAACAGGTTTCTCCTGTAAGGAAAGGGGAGAAAAGTATATAAATCAGGGGGAAATCCATTATACCGTAGAATATAAAGGTAGTTTTGGACCGATGCCAAAGGAGGTACTGCCTAAAAATCTCGTTGTATCATTTAAAGAAGATAAAATTCTGTTTGAAATGATTTCCTCATTCGGAAATTCCGGAATACTAAATCTTACAAACCCGAAAGAAGGAATTCTGGACACATATTTCAGTCTTTTCACATTAAAATATTTTTATCCGCTCCAGCCGGGTGAACAATTTCCCGGTTTTGAAGCAATGAATGGAATGGTGATAAATAAGACCTCAAAGACATGTGTGATTTGTGGATTCAATTGTAAAAATGCCGTGGTTACATTTCCTGATGAGAAGGATAAGGTTTTTGAAGTATGGTATACAAATGAAATTGATGTAAAGAATCCAAACACTGCTACCCCTTTCAAAGAGATTGACGGGGTTCTCATGAGTTTTTTCTTTCTACTCGGACCAGCAGAGGTGCATTTTACTGCTGAAACTGTGTATAAAAAAGATATACCTGATGAACAATTTGAGAGGAGACATAAATTCACCAGGATCTCCAGGCAGGAAATAGATAAGTTCATCAATAAGATGATAAGCCTTTAGGGCACAGGGCTAAGGGCTAAGGGCTCAGGGCAAGAGCAGGGCTGCAGGATAAAATCTTAGAATCATTTAGTTTTTATAATCCATAAAAACTTTATTTATCAGCTTTTTGAGTAAGTCTCAAAATTATTACCTTTGGATTGCGTTTAAAAAACGAATACTGTCTTGAATAAACTTTATCAAGGGATGACGAAAGAGAAGGAAGATACCGGTAAGAAAAACACAAAAAAAGAGAAAGGATCTGCAAAAAAGAGTTCATTTCTGACCGACGAAAGGATTAAATTTATATTTGGAATACTCATCAGTGGTTTTGCAATATATCTTCTGATTGCTTGTGTGGCATATCTCTTCTGGTGGAAAACAGATCAAAGCCTGCCTGATTCGGATATACTTTCAGGTGCTGATATCGCAGTAAAAAACTGGTCGGGCAAAAGCGGTCATTTTCTTGCCAAGATGATTATCGGATATGGATTCGGATTTGGTGCCTTTTTTATTCCATTTATCTTTGGTGCTATCGGCTTGTATCTGCTTAATTTCCCAAAAATCAGACCTGTTAAGCTTATTGCTCAGTTCGCATTTGCAGCTATAATTCTTTCGCTTTTACTGGGGTTTATTTTTGGACAGGCAAAGGGATATCTCATAAGCGGTCCTGGCGGTGCCCAGGGTTATGTTGTTACAAGGTGGCTGAATGCATTCATGGGTATGATAGGGACCGGAGTCGTTCTTGTGTTCATCACAATATCATATCTTATTTTTGCGCTCAGGGTTAAGCCTCGGTCATTCGGCATAAAGCTCCCTTCATTCCTGAAAATCTCAAAAAAAACAGAGATTAATTCAGATATCCCCGGATCTGATATAATAGAGAATTCAGACAAAGATGAAGAATCAGAGACCAATCTTTTAATTCCGGAAATAAAATCTGTCAATGATAAATACCGGGAAAAAGACAATGTGGAATTTGTGGTAAGAACCACGAAGCAATATGAAGAAATCGAAGATATGGATGATGAGATTCCTGATCTGGTTCCGGCAGGGTCAATAATCAGGGATTTTGATAATGACAGGTCAGCAATTCCCCATGCCGAGGAAATACCATTAAACATTACTCGTCCGGAGGCTGTTGATACTCTTCCTGACCATGAAGTTGACAGAATAATGGGAGACTACGATCCGCGCCTCGATCTCTCGAGATATAAATTTCCTCCTGTCTCTATTTTGAAGGAGCATAAATCAGAAAGTGCATTTGATAATAATGAAGTTTTTGAAAACAAGGAAAATATTATCAAGACTCTTGGTGATCATAAGATCAGCATAAAAAGTATATCTGCAACAGTCGGACCAACAGTAACATTATATGAGATTGTACCCGAACGAGGTGTGAGGCTTGCTCGTATAAAATCACTCGAAGACGATATCGCATTGAATCTTTCTGCTTTAGGGATCAGAATAATCGCTCCTATTCCGGGACGGGGAACAGTTGGGATTGAGGTTCCTAATAAAAAACCGGAAATGGTCTCTATGCGATCACTAATTACTTCTAAAGCTTTCCAGGAGACAAAATTTGATATTGCACTTGCTCTTGGTAGAACCATAACTAATGAACCATATATTGTCGATTTGACAAAAATGCCTCACCTCCTGGTTGCCGGGGCAACCGGTCAGGGAAAATCAGTGGGTATCAATGCCATTATTACCTCAATTCTATATAAAAAACATCCGGCCGAGGTTAAATTTGTTCTGATCGATCCAAAAAGAGTTGAATTACCGCTTTATATGAAGATTGAAAGGCATTTCCTTGCAAAGCTGCCTGATGAAGAGGATGCAATTATTACTGATACTCAGAAAGTAATTAAAACCCTCAATTCCTTATGTATTGAGATGGACAACAGGTTGGAGCTGCTTAAAGCTGCACAATCGCGTAACATAAAAGAGTACAACGAAAAATTTATCTCAAGGAAACTGAGTCCCGAAAAAGGACATAAATACCTGCCCTATATAGTTTTAATTATCGACGAGTTCGCTGACCTTATAATGACTGCAGGAAGGGAGATTGAGGGACCAATAGGTAGGCTTGCACAACTTGCCAGGGCAATAGGGATACATCTGATTATCTCAACTCAAAGACCCTCAGCAAATATTATTACAGGATTTATAAAAGCAAATTTCCCTACACGAATTGCCTTCCGTGTATTTTCATCCATCGATTCACGCACAATACTGGATGCTACCGGAGCTGACAGACTGGTTGGACGTGGTGATATGCTGGTATCATCCGGGAATGAACCGGTGAGGGTTCAGTGTGCTTTTATTGATACTCCTGAAATCGAAGAACTTACAGATTTTATCGGATCTCAGAAGGGATACGCCGATGCTATGCATCTTCCTGAATTTGTCGACGACAGCGACTCAGGCGGAGGGGAAGTTGATCTTCGTAAAAGAGATCCCATGTTCGATGAAGCTGCCCGCCTGGTAGTTCAGCATCAGCAGGGTTCCACTTCTCTTATCCAAAGAAAATTGTCTATCGGGTACAACAGAGCCGGAAGAATTATTGATCAGCTTGAAGCTGCCAGGATAGTAGGTCCGTTTGAAGGAAGCAAAGCCAGGGACGTTCTTTGCTCCGACTTTATAGCTTTGGAACAGATTTTGAAGAGTCTGGAGTAAACCCAATGTAATGAGAACAAAAACATCTATTCTATTATTTCTTCTTCTTTTTCCTCTGAATATTTTCGGACAGAAAGATGAGGAAGCCGTTAAGATTCTTGATAAGTTCGCTGAGAATGCCCTGAAAGCACCTTCAGTGTCAATGAAATTCAAACTTGTAAATAGAAATCAGACAGATAATACAGTTGACACACTGGCAGGATCAGTTATTCTCAGCAAGGATAAATATAAACTTGATCTGCCTGATAATATCATCTGGTTTGATGGTGAAACATCGTGGAGTTATCTTCCTGCTGAACAGGAAGTAACCATAACCAAAGCCAGTAAAAAGGATAATTCATTCCAAAGCCGTCCTTCGATGATATTCAGTATGTATAAAAAAGATTATAAGTGCAGGCTGATAGAGGAAAAATCAGATTCATATACTATTGATCTGTATCCCGAAGATATTAAGAATGAAATTCTGAGAGTAAGACTTTCAATCGGGAAATCACTTTTTAATCTTATAAGTCTTGAATACAAAAGAAGAGATGGTGTTATTGCTACCCTTATAGTTAATGAATATAACCTCAAAACCCAGCCTGAACAGGGGACATTTATTTTTCAGAAGGAAAAGTTCAGGGGAGTTGAGATTAATGATATGAGGTAATTTGCACAGGGCTCGGGGGACAGGGCTCAGGAGAATGCGCTGGAAATCATTTCCCCCTCGGGGGAAAATGAAAGGGTGTATACAAACTTGTAGAAGATTAATTGTTACTCTTAACGCTCTCTATCCGGATAAGCAATCCTTACATGATAAATATTTGAAAGCCTTTTCTTGAATGCACTTTTAATATCAGAAATATCCTTGAACGTAAGAGGTATATCCGAAAATTGACTGTCCTGTTCCTGCATGTAGACTATCCTTTCAACCAGCTCGCTTATAGTTTCCTCAGTATATTTAATAAGACTTCGTGATGCAGCTTCAACAGAATCAGCCATCATTACTAGAGCTGTTTCTTTCGAAAATGGTTTTGGTCCGGGATAGGTAAACAAAAATTCTTTATTGGTATCACAAGGGTGGAGATCAGTATATTTTTTAAAAAAGAAATAAGCAATAGAAGTGCCATGATGTGTTCTGATAAAGTCAATTATCTGGATAGGAAGTTTGAAATTCTTTGCGAGGATAACACCGTTTTTCACATGATTTATAATCACTTTAACACTGTCTTCAGGATCAAGCGTATCATGAGGGCTATATCCGTCATCCTGGTTTTCAATGTAATATTTCGGATTTGCAATTTTTCCAATATCATGATAAAGTGCACCTGTCCTCACAAGAAGAATATTTGCGCCGGTAATTCTGGCAGCTTCTTCAGCCAGATTAGCTACCTGAAGTGAATGTTGAAATGAACCGGGCGCCTCTTCCGCAAGTTTTCGCAATAACGGTTGATTTGTATCTGCAAGTTCAAGGAGGGTATTATCAGATAAAAACAGAAATTTTTTTTCAAATAAAAATATGACAGGATATCCTATAAGAATCAGGAGTCCATTTCCTGCAAACAGATAAAAGTCGGACACGTTGATACCCTCTAAACTCCCATATTTCATTATGTTCAATCCAACATAAATAGCTGAATAACTTATTATTACCATGAATGCAGTAAAAAAGAGCTTAGCTTGTCTGTAAATATTTGACAGAGTAAAGATGGCAACCATCCCCGAAAGAAAGCTCATAAATATGAATGGAAACTGATCCTGAACCATAAATCCTGACAGCATTATGGTAATCAGCAGAATGAAGAGAGCGAGCCTGGCATCATAAAATGTCCTGATAATAACCGGAATAATCACAAACGGTATCAGGAATACTATTTTCTGATTTGCATAAGCTGTTACAAGCCTTGTCAGTAAAACGAATGAAAGAATAATAAGAATTATAAAAAGTGTTTTTCTGGTAACCAGTAGTACCTCTGACCGGAAATGAGAAAGGAATAAATAAAGCACGAGGTAACACGACGAAACAAGAATAATAACACCTGCATATCTGAGCCATCCTCCGCCTGATTCGCTGGGCCAGATAGTTACAACTATTACTGTGCTCAAAATGAAATAAATGAGATTTAATATATCTTTCCTGGTTGACTTCCAGCCACTCCTGATTTCCGGCATTGGTTTCGTAATTTGATAACCTTATTGATAGGGCAAAAATAATTTAAAATTTCAGTGTTTTAAAACTAATATAGATTTAATGGCATAAACAGGATTTTGATGGTAGAGACAGGTCTGAGACCTCTCTCAACAACATTATCCGGGATATTTACTAATTTTGAAGCAAATATTCATATTATGGAAAACTATATATGTGAGAATGTTTTTGTCCCCCTCAGAGCAGGACCCTCGCATAAGACTGAAATGCTGAGCCAGATACTCTTTGGTGAAAAATACTCAGTTACGGATAAGGCAGGAAGCTGGATTAAAATCGAGACTTTTTTCGACAAATATCAGGGATGGATCGATATGGGTCATTTGCAGCACTCCCCTGTGGAAGAGAGTTCAGGAGGGCGTGTACTGAACAGGTCCTTACTCTGCTATAAGAACGATAAGACAAAATTGGTGCTCGAGCCGGGATGTGAAATTTTTAACCCCGATTTTAAGGCTATGGGGTTTTCTGCCGGGAATAACAAATACACTACCGGAGGTGAATTCAGTGATAATTTTATTTCAACAAATGATACAGTAACTGATTTAGCCATGAAATTTATTAATAGTCCCTACATCTGGGGAGGAAGAATACCTTCAGGAATTGATTGCTCCGGACTTACCCAACTGGTTTATAAAATTAAGGGAATTCCTATACCCCGCGACAGCTGGAGGCAATCTGAGGCAGGAAAAACTATTGATTTTATTGATCAGGCAGTAGCCGGAGACCTGGTATTTTTTGACAATGAAAAAGGCAAAATATCACATGTCGGGATGATTCTGTCAAGAGGGCTTGTCATCCATGCTTCAGGAAGGGTAAGAATTGATTCGATAGATCACCAGGGAATTTTTAAAGCTGAAATAAAAGACTATTCACATCATCTCAGGATGATCAAAAGAATTATATCTTAACGAATATAATTTAAGATTTAGTTTTTTTTAAGATTAAACCTCTACGGGCAACCTTTTATACACATCTTTTCTAATAATAAAATTTTCGAAAATTTGATTAATCCTGGGAGATCCCTCGACTCATCCACCTAACTCCCTAAAATATCTGGGAATGAGCAGGGTGGATTCGCTCGGGATGACAGTGGATTAAGGGGAACCAGGGGAAGGAAGCAGCGGCGATTCAGAAAATTTTTTCATCTTTTTTATTTCAATTTTTCTTGAATCGCCGCTGC
>PMIL01000075.1 GCA_003157075.1 Bacteroidales bacterium
CACATACCGATTTTATTCTAAATTCTGCAACATTTCGATCCAGATGCCGTATATAGCATAGAGGTCTTAATATTAGAATAAAATTAAAGCAGCCATGAAACCGGATAAAGGAGGATACTGGAAGACCAGAAAAGAAAAACTTCTTAAAAAATATAAAAATCTTTCTCAAAAGGACCTTGATTTCAAAGAAGGTGAGGAGAAGGCTATGTTGGCACTTCTGAGTGACAAACTCGGGAAAAGTAAAGAGGAACTGCTTAAGATGATTATAACTCTCTAATCGTAACGGCATAACGGAGCAATGGCTCAATGACCAGCTTCTTTTCTCTAAAAATGCTAATCTGGTCAACGTTGTTTAGGCATTGACATACTGGGAGGAGAAAA
Source organism: Bacteroidales bacterium (assembly GCA_003157075.1). GTDB lineage: Bacteria > Bacteroidota > Bacteroidia > Bacteroidales > VadinHA17 > LD21. The sequence goes on from PMIL01000075.1 coordinate 382, forward strand.
ATCCTAAGAAATATGAGCACCAGCTGCTTTTTATATCAAAACTTCATAAACTTGGCTTTAAACTTACTCTCTGGCTTTGCATCGATCACGATCTTTCATTGGCAGAGGAGGATCATATTTCAGAAATCTCCGGGAAACCGCAATCAGGACAGGAGCATTGGTTCTCTCATCTTACAAAATTCATGGATCAGTGAGTAGACGGATTCAAACTCGACCCGGGAAGAACTCTTGATGAACATACCGACAGAAAATATTATAATGGGTTTACCGACAGAGAGATGCATAACCTGAATCAGGTTCTGCTTCCGAAACAGATGTACGAAATCTTCCGGAATCATAAAGGCATCCGCTCATTCCATCATTATTGCGGAGGATATGCTGGGGCGCAACACTGGGGTGCATCGACCAGCGGCGACAATGGCGGAGGAAAGGATGCGTTGTTTGATCAGCTGAATCTGGGCTTAAGCGGTTTTGTAAATACCTCCGCTGACGTGATGGAAGTAAACGATACTCGGGCAGGTATTCATATGGGTTTCTTCCTTCCATGGGTTCAGGTAAACAGCTGGTATGCACTTCATCACCCATGGTACCTGTCTCCTGTTGAAAAAGAAACCTTCCGCTTCTATGATCAGTTAAGACATAGCCTGATACCGTATATCTATTCGGCAGCGCTGGAAGGAAGTCAGACCGGAATGCCAATCCTCAGGGCAATGCCGCTCGTTTTCCCTGATGACAGAAATGCAGATAATATGATTTACCAGTATATGTTTGGCGAGAGTCTTCTTGTCGGAGTATTCAGCGATTCAATATACCTGCCAAAAGGTACGTGGATAAATTACTGGACCGGTGAAAAAAGGAACGGAGGCAAAACAGCACATTGCAATGTGCCGGGAAACAGGGGAGGCCTTCTGTTTATAAAAAACGGGGCAATTATGCCCCTTCAGAAAACAATGAATTACATAGGCGAATTTCCTCAGGATACTCTTCTTTTAAAAGTTTATCCTGAAGGACATAGCTCATACACGTTGTGGGAAGATGGTGGTAAAACTTTTGATTATGAAAAAGGTGATATAGCCAAAACACTTTTTGAATGTGACAATAATGACAGGGAGACTGATTTCATTATTTCCCCCTGTATGGGAAGCTATTCCGGAATTATTAAAAACAAGACTTATCATCTTGAACTCAATGTTCCAGGAAAACCATCTAAGGTTATGGTTAATGGCAGTCCGGCTGAAAACTGGAAATATTCTGAATCAGGGAGGATTATCCTTTTAGCTTCAAGGAAGGATAATGAAAAACTGACGATTCAAATCTTCAGGAAATAACTCCGTTGCAGAAAATTCAAGATTAGGTAACAAAGATTTGGTCCGAACGAACCCCCATTTGGGAGGCAGGAGGGCGACTCCTGCATACGGAACAAATCCTGATTTCACAGAAATCTTCTGATTTTTAATATCATTTCCTGAACATATTTCATCTGATTTATGTTTAAAGTCAATTAAGTTAACCTTAAGGATATGAAAAAGTTAATTATATTAATTCTGGTATTGTTCCCTTTAACCCTCAGGGCTCAGGTTGGACTGAAAGGAGGTATTAACTTTGCAAACATTACCAAAGTTTCTTCTATTAATAACACTAGCAATACCGGCTATGCTTTCGGCTTGTTTATGGCTCCCAAGCCAAGAGGTCTCTTTGGCTTTCAATCAGAAATAGATTTTTCGCGGCAAGGTTATAGTTTTGATACTAATACAAATACCGGGAATGTCAACCTTGATTATCTCCTTTTACCACAGTTGTCTACTATCAACATTACCCGGTTCGTTCAGATCCAGATAGGTTTTCAGGTAGCTTATCTGTTGAATGCCACAGCTACGGAGAGCCATGCCGGTTCAGGCAGCTATGACAAGCTGGAAAATTATTACAACAGATTCGACTATGGTCTGGCGGGCGGCATCGAAATTCACCCTTTTAAAGGTTTGCTATTTGGCGGCAGATATAACCTGAGCCTGGGAAACATGTATAAAAACCTTCAAACATCTGCTCCGGGTACTGTTCCTTCATTTATTCCAAGTATAAATGTTAAAAACAATGTTCTTAATTTATACGTTGGCTGGCATTTTATTAAAAGCGAAACGCATAAGAGGAACGGCTGAGAAGAATGTATTCGATGTTTTTTTGCCACAGCTGCAATCTGTCACCTTCGCTAAAATTGCCCAATGGGGTAGGTCGACTCTCCGGTACTGCAAACCACATACCAAATATCATAGGGTTAAACATTAATAACATCCCATTGTTATCAATACATTGACAGAAGTGCAGAAATCCCTTTTGTTATAAAAATCTCATTTAACTATTAAGCCCTTAAAAAATGACCTTATGAAATACATAATAATTTCATGTCTGCTTTTTGTATCGTTGAAAATATCAGCCCAGGATTGTACAGAAGCTTCAATTTTACAGCGACCTGGGATATGGAAAGAGGGAATGAAAGGCTCAGTATCGGGCATTCCGTTAGCCGACCTTGACAGAGAGAAAAAAGTTGTGGCGGCAATACACTGGGTGGTAAAATCAAAATACACACCAATGGGAGTTGTTGCTGATTTTAATGGCTCTTACGACAGACCGTATGCTGACGTACCTGTTAATCTTTACAACTATAACATCTACTTTTTGCACTATTTCTGCGAAGGTAATGTCATTAAAACAGATTCTGAAACATCAACAAGTTTAACTATTTCCGCAAACAGATTTGATCCTAAAATTTATGAGAAACCAGATGAAAATAATCTGCCCGGCGAGGGATTTTACAGCATAAAAAAGATGCCTGTGGAAATGGACGGGAATTTCTTTTTTGAAGAGGATGTGGGACTTGGTATGGGGATAACAGGTAAAAGCAGGACGTGGCTGATTACCCGCGATAATAAACTTCCTTTTACATATGTGACTAAAAAAGAATTCCTCGAAAAACAGAAAAATATGTTGATTCTGGCAATGCCGAAAGCAATCGGAGACTCAAGAGAAAACTTAAAAGCCCGGACAGAACAGGATTTTAAGAATGCATTGGCTAAGATTGAAACGCTGATGAAAATGCCGTCTGGTGAATCAGATCATCCTGCGATTGTAAAACAGGATACTCATGATTATTTATCTTTTCTCTTTACGACAAATGACGACGCGTTCGGCAAGGTTCTTATCAAACCAAATCCGGGGTATTTCAACAGCAAACTTCCACGATCATCTCCACAGTTCTTTGTTGTAAATATAACCGGTAATGAAAAAGAACCTGTCGCGGCAAAAGTTATAAATGATCTTATGAAGAACTTTGATTTTTCGGCCCTAAAAAATATGCTGGGGAAATAGGATAAGAAATGTTTTATGTATTATACGCGATAGGCGTTGTCCCGAACATCAACTCCGGTATCTGTCTGATAACATTGCCACCTGGTTCAGAAATTGAAACAGAAACATGAGGTTTGAATAACCTATGCTATTAACCACTGTAAATCACCGATCTGCAGGGGTGTTTTATTTTGGGGTGAAGTGATATCAGTAATAATTGTTTATTTTCTCAAAGCTTGTTCTTAACTTTACTCGACTGTGATTAACAATTTCTAACTTTGCATCCGGATCCGATAAAAAAATATACTTTATATGTTTAACCAGGTTGCAGAAGATAAAGAAAAGGGAAGGAAATATATTATTCTTTTTGACGGGACCTGTAAATTATGCAATAATGTTGTCAGATTTATTTCCAAAAATGACAGCAGCAGAATATTTTGCTTCATACCTCTTGAATCGGAAAAGGCGACAGAATATTTAAACAGGTATAACAAAAAAGATGTAAATAAAGGATCGGTTTTATTAATTCAGGGTGAAAAAATCTTTACAAAATCGAATGCAGTTCTGCATATTTTAAAATGTCTTGATGGCTTATGGCCTTTTTTCTATGTTTTCATCGTAGTTCCGGGTTTTATCAGAGATCCGGTTTATGATATTATCTCGAAGTACAGATATAGATGGTTTGGACCAAGTACAGGTAGTTCTGAATACAGATCCTGTTAGCATCCGGAAAGTCAATTTTATCTTATATTCAGGTAATTTATTAATCTTTTGATTTGTAGTAGTAATAGTCTTTATCAGTTCATTATGAGACAAAAAATTTTCTCTGCTCTTCTTATCTCCTGCTTTCTTGTAAGCTGCACAAGCCATTACCCTAAGAAGACACCTCTCTCGCAGGAACAGATTCTTGCAAAGTCAAGCCGCACCGAAAAATACGGTTGGATACAAATCCATCTTGAAGGTACACCAGGCGTCATTGGCTTTCAGCATGGCTATCTTCTGGCAAATGAGATTATCGATCTGCGTGGTGCAATGGAAGTGAGAAACAGGCAGATGACCCACCGGGACTGGGAATTCTACAGGAATGAATCCTACAGGATATTGTGGCACAACATCCCTGTTGAATATAGGGAAGAACTTACAGGGATCTCAGCAGGAGTGAATGCAAGACTGGGAGAGGGTAAAATCGATATTAAAGATGTGGTTGCAATGAATTCTATCTGCGAAATACCCGATTATTATGTACCATGGCTTGATAAACAGGCGAAACCTTCTCCTCCTGAACATTGCAGCGCCTTTGCCGCAACAGGATCCTGGACAAAAGATGGAAAAATTGTAATAGCTCATAATAACTGGAGCGAATATCTGATCGGTGAAAGATGGAATATCATCATGGATATTGTCCCTGAGAAAGGAAACAGGATAATCATGGATGCTCTTCCCGGCTTGATTCACAGCGGTGATGATTTCAATATAAACAGTGCCGGAGTTATTTTGACCGAAACCACGATTTCGGGTTTTAAGGGCTTCGATACCACACAGGTGGCTGAATTCGTAAGGGCAAGACAGTCAATTCAATATTCATCATCAATTGATCAGTGTGTTGCATTATTGGTTGAAAGAAACAATGGAGGCTATGCAAATGCCTGGATATTGGGAGATAATAAAACCGGGGAAATCGCCCGGCTTGAGCTTGGGCTGAAAAATCATTTTCTGGAACGGACAACCGACGGATATTTTACGGGTGCTAATTTCCCTGTAAATGAGAAGATCCAGAAAGAAGAGACATCGTTTGATCCCACCTCACCTGATCAATCATCGAATATGCGCCGTCAGAGATGGGAGGTACTGATGAAGGATAATAAGGGGAAAATAGATATTGAGTCAGCAAAATCGTTTATGGGTGATCATTTTGATACCCGGCGAAATAAAGTAAATGCCGGTCGCTTCTCACTATGCGGTCATCTGGATGAAGATGAGGCTGGTATTCCTGGAGTAAGCTGGGATGCAGCTTATTTTGCAGCAGGTGCAGTACAGGCTAAGGCAACCGACAGCAATCTGGCATCCAAAATGCAGTTTTGGGCAATAATGGGACATCCCTGCGGAGAATCATTCATTGCAAAAAAATTCCTCGACGCTCATCCGGAATATAATGTTCAAAAAGATTTTCTGAGGGATATGCCTGGTAATGTTTGGACATTATTTGAAAAAAGGTAAATTTTTTTATTTGATAGTTCATTTGGCTTCGCCGAGTTCATCCCGATAAATCGGGATTCGGTTCTTTTGCTTGCACAAAAGAAATGAACCAAAGAAAAGGGTACCAGAAATGAAAACCTCAGTCAAAATGTACGCTAAGAAAGTTCACATAAGGATTTTGATATACTTGAATTACTATTGACCCTTTTCCAGGTTTTGTTGTCCATCATTAGTCACGGAGGCGATGACTGGAGAGATCAAAAATATAACAGGCATTCCTGTTGTAACAATAACCTATGATGGCACGGGCGATTTTAAGAATGATGTGATAATTCCGTATTTGCAAAGGAGGAATTAGGTGCTGGGTATGTGGAATGGGGTGATTTGCGGTTAAAAGAATTGACTTTAAGGTAATTTTGGTATAATTTTACTAACCGACATCTGTTACAGAGGAGTATTAACCAATACTCAGATACTACGATGGCAAAATTAAAGTCATATTCAGTTAAGCTATTTCTTTTGATAATACTACTCGTTTCATCTGTCAGATGCCATAAGGACCAAAATAAACCTGAGTATGATCCCTGTGCATTTCATATGTCGACCGCGATAATATATTGTATAATGGATTATCCCGCAGCTGGTGCAATCATTAAATCTACCTCACTTACATTAAAATGGACAGCTACAACTGCGAATCCAAATTATGATATATCCTTCGGAACGGATAAGGAAAATCTGAAAATAATTTCTCAACAGACAATAAACAGCTATACCCTGAATAACCTGGAGAAAGGTAAAACATATTACTGGTCTTTCAGTGCCATTAACGAATGCAAGAGGGGTTGTTCTTCAGGAGTAGGAAGCTTTACGGTCATTCCGGATACAAACCTGCCATATGTTACGACAACACCGGTCCCGGTTCATTTAAATAACTCGGCTCCTGTGGGAGGGAATGTATTATATGAGGGACCATCACCTGTAACTGAAAGAGGTGCTTTCTGGGGAACACTTCCGGAACCTGAAAATACAGGTATGAAGATAACTAATGGCATGGGTTTGGGGCAATTTTCATCACTTCTGGAAGGGTTGGGGCAGACGACACAATATTATACCAAAGCCTTCGCAACAAACAGTTATGGAACATCTTATGGAACTGAAGTTATGTTTACAACAGGACTTAGTGCAAGCTTCGGATCTGTTAGTGATATAGACGGTAACATATATAAAACCACCAGGATAGGAACACAGGTCTGGATGGCTGAAAACCTGAAGACAACAAAACTTAATGACGGAACTCCTATCCAGCTTATTACTGATAACAATAATTGGGGTGATGTTCCAATGAGCCCAAGATTATGTTGGTATAATAATGACTCAACAACGTACAACAGCAAATATGGAATTCTTTACAACGGCGGTGTTGTGACAACTGATAAATTGTGTCCTGTCGGCTGGCATATGCCTACAGATGAAGAATGGAATACTCTTGAAATATATCTCGGGATGCCGGAAAACCAGGTTGGATCTGAAAACATTAGAGGAACAGATCAGGGTTCGCAAATGAAATCCATTACCGGTTGGACAAATCAGGTAAATGGTTTCAATACAAGCAATTTTTCAGGAGTGCCCGGAGGAGTCCGTCTGCCGCTTGGCACATTCAGCGATGTGGGACAGCTTGGTCAATGGTGGTCATCAACCAAACATTTACAATACGATTTCTATTGGAGCCGTTCTCTTGAATCCGATGTCTCAGGTGTTGAACGGAATGTTCTTTCGATGCAATGTGGATCCAGTGTGAGGTGCTTGAAAAATTAGAGAGAGTTGTACGAAGAAGTGAACAGTACCCCGCTCTTATTCAAGCAACAAGGAGATCCCGCTTCAGCTGGACCGCAGATCTGATACCTCATGCAGGGTAAAAACTTTTGAAACTTTTTTGTGTTTTAGTATTTTATTAGTTCATTAATAAATGAAAGAATATGATTCTGAGAAGCGTCAATCCATTCACGAACAAAACGGTCAAGGAATTTGAGGAGTACTCAGATGAGAAGGTGAATAACATACTCATTCAATCAGCCGGGTCATTTGAAGATTGGAAAAAAACGAGTCTGGAAGTTCGTGGCTCTCTCATGTTAAAAGTAGCCGGATTACTTCGGAAAAACACAAATGAGTTTGCCGGATCAGTAACCGCTGAGATGGGAAAACCCATAAAAGAATCCAGGGCAGAAGTGGAAAAATGCATATGGGTTTGTGAATATTATGCAAAATTTGCGAAGCAGTTCCTTGCTTTCGAAAACATCGGTACCGATGCTCATAAAAGCTGTATATATTATGAACCGCTGGGGAGTATACTCGGAATAATGCCCTGGAACTTTCCTTTATGGCAGGTATTCCGGTTTTGTGTCCCGACTCTTATGGCAGGGAATACTGTCCTTCTTAAACATGCTTCCAATGTTCAGATTTGCGCAGAGAATATTGAAAAAACCTTCGAAAATGCAGGTTTTCCTGCTCCTGTATTCAGAAACCTTGTCATTGGATCAGACAGGGTGGGGAATGTCATTAAGCATGAATCTGTCAAGGCTGTCTCACTTACAGGTAGTGAAGAGGCGGGACGGAAAGTAGCCGCCTCTGCCGGGATGGAAATTAAGAAATCCCTGCTTGAACTGGGAGGAAGCAATGCTTTTGTCGTGCTCGAGGATGCTGATATTAAAAAGGCAGTTCAGATTGGGATAACGGCACGCTTTCAGAATGCAGGACAGAGCTGTATTGCTGCGAAAAGATTCATTGTTCACGAGAAAGTGAGTGATAAATTTCTTGCACTGTTTCTTGAGGAAATGAAAAAAATAAAAACCGGAGATCCCTCAAAGGATGAGACAGATATGGGACCTCTTGCAAGTATTAAACAGGCTGAGAAAGTTGAGGAACAGCTGAGAAAATCGGTCGAGATGGGAGCTGAATTAATTATAGGAGGCACCCGCGATAAAGCATTTTTCCAGCCGTCCATGCTGACTCATGTCTCACCGGGGATGCCTCTCTTTGACGAAGAAGTCTTCGGACCTGTTGCTCCTTTTACTATTGCCGAGAGCACACAGGAGGCAATTGCCCTGTCAAATGCTACTGAATTTGGGCTGGGAGTCTCTCTTTTTACCAGTGACCTGAAAAAAGCAGCTGAGCTGGTCCATGAATTTGCTGATGGAGCGGTATTTATCAATGCCTTGGTAAAATCCGACCCAAGGTTGCCCTTTGGAGGAACAAAGCGGTCTGGTTACGGAAGGGAACTGGCTATTCAGGGTATAAGGGAGTTTGCAAATGTTAAGACTGTTTATTTTAATAAATAAGCGTATAATAAGCAAAAAGTATATTTCAAAAGAGACCAAATGGAAAATTCAATAACGAGAACCGCTGAACTCAAAACTCCGGATGTTTAACTAATATCAACACGTTTTTAAACTATTTATGGCAGCTTGTTGTTTAGTAGATTGAAATATTTGGTTTCAACTATGCATACCAACTTGTATTATTTGATTTAATTTATGTTACCACATCCCGGTCTGGCTCGAATTAACAGGGTATTGCTCTTTACAATATTATCAAGCATAGTATTATATTTTGGGAGACAGTTTTTCATTCTGATCTGCTTTTCCGGTTTACTGGCAATGCTGATGACGCCTCTCTCAAACAAACTTGAAAGTCACGGGGTTTCAAGAGTTATTTCGTCTTTAATCTCAGTTCTGATCATTGTAGTCTTATTTACAGGAGTAATCTTGCTTCTTTCTGCACAAATCGGAAATATAGGAAAAGAATTACCACTGATAATGTTACGGTACGAGGAAATAAAGCTTGATATACAGACATGGATTAATGAAAGCCTGGGGGTTAGTACTAACCAGCTGAGAGTTCATGCTTCAGATGCATTTAATAATGCTGGAAGTTTTCTTTCAAACATGGTAAGAGGTACCATTAACTTTATTGGGAGTCTGTTCCTGGTACTGGTATTTATTTTTCTTTTTTTAATGCAAAGGAATAAGTATGAAAGTTTTGTGGTAATGCTTTACAAGGAAGAAAAAAGAGACAGAGCCAGGGAAATGATTGGCAAAATAAGCGGAGTAGCCCAGCAATATCTCACAGGAAGACTTGTTGCTTCCATGATTATGGGTGTGCTTTTTCTTATCGGGTTTTTAATTGTCGGTTTGAAAAATGCCATCGTACTCGCTTTGATAGTAGCTATTATGACCATAATCCCATATGTAGGAGCTTTAATTGGAGGTTTGGTTCCGCTTTTTATTTCACTTATCGACGGATCACTTAACCAGTCAATCTCTGTTGTTATTATAATACTGGTTATCAATCTAGTAGATCATTATTTCATTGAACCTTATGTGGTTGGCGGCAGTGTTAATATCAGTCCATTCTTTACCATTTTTGTCCTGATCCTTGGCGGATTAGTCTGGGGAATTGCAGGTATTATATTATTTCTGCCTTTATCGGGAATACTTAAAATAGTCTTTGAAAATGTTGCAGGTTTGCAGCCATATGCAGCCCTTATAGGAGATCAGAGAGACACTTCACATCCAAAAAACATCTGGGCACAATTAAAAGGAATTTTCTCCCGTAAAAAGAAAAAAGAATAACGCTAAAAGAACTTCCTGTCCAGCTTAGCTTGTCACCAGCCTTTCAAGCTCGTTCAGATCAATGGAATTAGGGAAGAATTCACCATACCATCGGGTACAACGATTAGCATTCAGTGGGACACCAATAACCGGGATATTACTTTTCCGGCAGTTTCTTATTCCCCAGGTAAGTTCGGGGATACATGCAATGCCGAGAACGCCGAAAGTTTTTTTCTTACTTAAGGTATACTTTGCAAGCTTTTTCATGTCACCATCCATCCATATGAAAGGTTCAATATTACTGGCGTCCAAAATCAGGCTCGCATGATTCTGATAACATCGGGCAGAACAATGAAGACACTTATAATCAAATCCTTGTTTTTCTGATTTGCATTTGACGGAGAAATCCTGAAGACAATATGGCATCAATGCAATTTTCTGGTCTGCTTTAATGAATTCAGATAGGAATAACCTGTTAGATAATTCAATTTCAATCATATAGAGATGATATTGTTCTCTTGTGGTTGCCAGGCGACGATCCCACATTTTGGATAGTGGCAGTTTCCTGAGATGGACTTCCGTATTTTCAGTGTATTTCTTAAGGCACGGATCGATGATATTCAATATCAATGACATAAGATCATCAGATTCTTTTTTCCTGAGCGACATTTTAAGTTTGCTCTTATTTAATGAGAAGTTTTTTATGCTTTCGATTAATACTGAGGTATTTCTGTCTAATGCCTGAATTCTGTCAGTAAGTATCCTTATTGTTTCAAAATATTCCGAAGTCGAATCTGAAGTTCCGAATAAGGAATAGGTCTTACCCATTATCGGAGGGTATTCCAGGTTAATCTGTACCATGCAATTAACTTCATCTTAATATTTCACCCTATGAGATCCCTTTTTTTATCCTAACTTTCGATTTTCTTTTTTTAGCAAACTCAAGTATTTAAACGCAATCTTATATTACGAAGTTAAACATTAAAAGACATTTTCAAGGTTATAAAAATTGAACGGATAATTGCTGCTTAATGTTTCTGTTTCGGTATTTCTCTTTTAGTCCGGATTTCATGAGAAGATAGAATTCCACTCAGAAAGTTAATATAAGAAGCGATTGATTTTAACTGTCATTAAATATTTACGTTTAAAAAAAACTTAAAATAGTATATTCGCCTTTTTCACAAATCAGAAAAATCATTTATGGAGCCGACAAGAACATTTGACCTTTTGACAAGGATGCAGAATCTGTTTTCTGATAAAACAGATGTTCTGGCAGCGAAGGAAGAGGGTAAATGGAAACATTATTCAGTTCAGGAGTATATTGACAATTGTAATCTGGTCAGTTATGCCCTGCTTTCTATGGGATTAAAAAAAGGAGACAAGGTTGCCATCATTTCAAATAACAGGCCGGAATGGAATTTTACTGATTTTGGAGTAAGTCAGATAGGGGCAGTGAGCGTACCAATTTATCCGACGATCAGCAGTGATGAATATGCTTATATCCTAAGCCATGCAGAACCAAAGCTTGTATTTATTTCAGACAAAAACCTTTATGAAAAAATCAAACCGCTTGCCGATCAGATTACGTCCATTTCGGGAATTTATACTTTTGACAGGATTGAAGGAGTAAAGCATTTCAGCGAAGTAATAACAATCGGAAAAGAAAATTCTTTGAGCCAGGAGAATTTACTGATAAAAATAAAAGCTGAAATAAAGCCATCTGAAATGGCCACAATCATTTACACTTCTGGAACAACAGGCTTTCCTAAAGGTGTAATGCTCACGCATTTAAACCTTGTTTCCAATTTTACAGAATCAAGTGTTATTCATCCTCTGGGGGCTGAAGCAAAAGTATTATCCTTTCTACCTCTCAGCCATATCTATGAGCGTACTTTAACTTATCATTTCCAATATAAAGGTGTGAGTATATATTACGCCGAAAATATGGGCAGGTTAATGGAAAACCTGAATGAGATTAAGCCTGATATTATAGCAGTTGTTCCCCGTTTACTGGAACGAATATTCGACAAGATCATCAGCAAAGGAAAAGAGCTGAAGGGTCTTAAGAAAATGATATTCTTCTGGGCAGTTAATCTTGGACTTCGCTATGAGTTAAACGGGGCAAACGGGTGGTTCTATGAGCTGCAGTTATCAATTGCCAACAAGCTTGTTTTTAGTAAATGGAGAGCAGTGCTTGGAGGACGGGTAGGGATTATTTCTTCGGCCGGCGCTCCGCTGCAGGAAAGACTTGCAAGGATTTTCTGGGCTGCCAGGGTACGTATCCTCGAAGGCTATGGATTGACCGAAACTTCTCCTGTAGTTGCAATAAATAATCTTTGTTCAAAAGAGGTTATGTTTGGAACAGTAGGCCCGCTGCTGAAGAATGTTCAGGTTAAGATAGCAGAAGACGGGGAAATACTTACAAAGGGTCCAAACCAGATGCTTGGCTATTACAAGGAACCGGTACTTACTGCTGAAGCAATAGATACAGACGGATGGTTTCATACCGGCGATATCGGTATGTTTGTTGCGGGCAAATATCTTAAAATCACAGACCGTAAGAAAGAAATATTTAAGATATCGAGCGGTAAATACATTGCTCCTCAGGTACTTGAAAATAAACTAAAGGAATCTGTTTTTATTGATCAGGTAATGGTTATTGGTGAAAATCAAAAATTTGCATCCGCACTTATTGCCCCTGATTTTCAATACCTCCATGACTGGGCATCAACTAACAACATTCTATTCCTTGATAATGAGTCGCTGATTGCCAATGCATCAGTTTTTGCACTCTATCAAAAGGAGGTAAACGCTATGAACCTGAATCTGAGCGATCATGAAAAAATCAAACGCTTCAGGCTTGTTTCCGATGAATGGACCGCTTCCTCAGGCGAATTATCTCCTACTCTGAAATTAAAACGAAAGGTGCTCTATCTTAAGTACAGCACTCTCATCAGCGAAATNNGCGGTTGAGAGCCTTACCCTCTTCTGTTTCATTTGTTGCAACAGGAGAAGTAGGCCCGTCACCAGATGATCTGAGTCTGTCACCATTAATTGAATACTGCGTCATAAGTGCATGCATCACCGCAAGAGCTCTCTCGGTGGAATGCAGAAAATTTAA
>PMIL01000134.1:0-443 GCA_003157075.1 Bacteroidales bacterium
TGGGTCGCTATTCTGGCGGCCCACTTCTTTTTTATAGAGTAATCCCCTTCCCCGATTTGCAAAGCAACTGGGAATTGAAGAATAGTATAGAAAAAAACCAATTTTTTTTAGATGTTTAGAACCTTTCTGACATTCAGATCCTTTTCTCTTGCTACATGGTAAATATGTTTTCTGATGGAACTCGATTTCTTTCTCTGAATCCAGATGAGATTTATAACAAATGAGGAGCCGTCTTTAAAAATAAGCTTAACCTTCTTCTGCCTGCTTGGCATAACAAGTTCATTTATATTAATCCATTTAAATGAATGGATAACTGGTCTTATAATACCGAACTTGTACTCTATCTTTTCCGCATCGATGGAGAAATACAAATCAGTACCTTTAAAAGTAGCTGTAGCCGCGATTATGAACACTATCAGACTGATTCCGAAGGGAGCTATTGA
>PMIL01000134.1:455-10045 GCA_003157075.1 Bacteroidales bacterium
TTAGGTAATGTAAATTTTTATCCTTAATTGTATTGATATCGATATTAAAAACTGCAGTAATAGTGTCTATTTCTCTGAGACGAGAAGTAAAATTATTTATATCGGACTCATTTTCAGAAATCTGAATTTGTAACAGGTAATCGATGTTTTTAAGTTTATTAAGTAGATAGTTTTTGCCAGAACGGTTTGAAACCAGTTCTATAACAAAATCCTCATTATCAGCATTATTTGAATATCTGCTGAATATGACTTCTGTATTACTATTCCCGGAGAGCCTGAGAGAAGGTATGTTTTTAAGAAAAATTCCGAACTTTTTATTTAACGTGAGAGAGAGTTTGTAATCGGGTTCAGCAGATACAAGACCCAGCAGGATGTAATAATTATTCTGTTCAATATTTAGTTTTACCCGTGTGACCTTTTGAGTACTCTTCATTTTCCCATACTGAAACTGATAAAGTTAGAAAAAAAAGAGATATGCATTCCTAGCCTGTGAAATTATCTTTTAATCTCTTCCATGCCTGATTTGCCGCTTCCTGTTCGGCCTCTTTTTTTGAAGAACCCTGGCCTACTCCGAACTCCTCCTTGTCAATAAACAATGTTGTTGAGAATACTGACTTTTTCATAATAAAATCGTATTCTTCATTGTACGTGAAGATCAGGTTTGATTTATGCTTCTGGACCCATTCAAAAACCAGGCTTTTATAATCTGAATCGGTTTTAACTATCAAATTAAAATCAAGGTATTTATTGAGGACGTTATTTATAAAAAGTTTTTTTGTCTTTTTGAAGCCTTTATCAAGAAATACCGATCCGATGAGCGCTTCGAAAGCGTCGCCATACAGATTTTTTGTAAGATGCGAGGAGCTGATTTTGCTTATCAGAATCTTATTAATACCCATGGATACAGCAAGTTGATTAAGTACGTCGCGATTAACGATCCGAGACCGGATTTTTGTCAGAAATCCTTCATTGGCATCAGGGAATTTTTCAAAAAGATAATCTGAAAGAATTGCATCAAGTACTGCATCGCCCAGGTACTCTAGTCTTTCATTATTCACTTTTTTACCATTGGGAAGGGTAAAGGTTGCTGACCTGTGTATAAATGCTATCTCGTATAATTCCAGATTTCCGGGATTGAAGCCCAGAATCTTTTTTAAACGGGAACTGAATTCCCGTTTATCAAGCAAATAGGTACCATTTATTCTTCTGCGGAATATAAACACTAAACTTCAGCTTTTTTTACAACAACGGAAGCATTATGACCACCAAATCCGAATGTATTGCTTATGGCTATATTAACTTTTCTGTGTTGCGCTTTGTTGAGTGTTAAATTCAGGTTCTGATCAATGCCGGGATCAGGTACTTTGTAGTTTATTGTCGGAGGAATAATATCATGAACAACTGACATTATAGCAGCAATGGCTTCAATAGCTCCGGCAGCTCCCAGAAGATGGCCCGTCATTGATTTCGTAGAACTGATATTAAGCTTATATGAATGTTCGCCAAAAACGCTTAAAATAGCTTTTGTTTCAGAGACATCCCCGAGCGGAGTGGATGTTCCGTGTACATTGATATAATCAACATCTTCAATTTTCAGGTCAGCATCAGCGACTGCAAGCTTCATTACATTTCTGGCTCCAAGCCCTTCAGGATGAGGAGCTGTCAGGTGATATGCATCAGCTGTCAGCCCGGTGCCAACGAGTTCAGCATATATTTTCGCACCTCTGGCTTTAGCATGTTCATACTCCTCAACTATCAATGCCCCGGCGCCTTCTCCCAAAACAAATCCGTCTCGGGTCTGATCAAAGGGACGTGATGCAGTGGTGAATTCAGCATTGTTTGTAGAGAGTGCCTGAAGTGCATTAAATCCGCCAATCCCCGGTTCATTAATACTGGCTTCCGATCCGCCAGTAACAAAAATATCTGCTTTCCCCCAGCGAATGTAGTTTATAGCATCTATAATTGCATTGGTNNAAAGGACTGAACCGGGGAGTCCCATCGCCAAGAACATAATCTTTTATGGCCAGGTAGAAGGTTTCAATTCCACCGATCCCTGAAGCCCATATTACACCAACTCTCTCCTTGTTAATTTTATCAAGGTTAAGGCCTGAATCCGTAATTGCTTCATCAGTGGCAATAAGAGCATACTGGGAGTATAAATCCAGTTTATTGGCTTCTTTTCTGTCAAAATATGTTTTGGAGTCGTAGCCTTTTAATTCACACGCAAACTTGGTTTTGAACTTTTCAGTATTGAAACGAGTGATCATCACTGACCCGCTGATACCGTTTTTTAGTCCTTCCCAATATTCATGCAAATTATTACCTAAAGGAGTTAAGGCTCCTAGTCCTGTTACTACAACTCTTCTCATAAATGGCTTTTTAAAAATGCAAATTATTTTGCATTCTCCTCAATGTACTTGATAGCATCACCAACTGTGCCGATGGTTTCTGCCTGATCGTCGGGAATTCCAATATTGAATTCTTTTTCAAACTCCATGATTAACTCAACAGTATCAAGAGAGTCTGCACCTAAATCATTGGTGAAACTTGCTTCCGGAGTTACTTCTGATTCGTCTACTCCAAGTTTATCAACTATTATTTCCTTTACTCTTGTGGCAATGTCCGACATAATAATAAATTTTAATTAATATTAATTTTTGAACCATGCAAAGAAATATATTTGTACCATATTTTTCAAGAGTTTTGATGTTTTTTTATTTACGAAACAGTTTAATGTGTTGATAATTAGAAAAATAATCTTACTTTAATCGATTATTAAAAATAGTTGACCAATATGCTAATTATCACAATATGAGGAACATCGCAATTTTAGCCTCCGGCACTGGCACCAATGCTGAAAACATAATTAAATACTTTTCGAACAAAAATACCGCTAAAGTGAGTCTGGTTTTGTCGAATAAGCGTCAAGCGCAGGTTCTAAAAAGGGCTGAAGAGAATAATATACGGACAGTTTTTTTCGAACATAAAGAATTTTATGTCACAGGTAAAGTGCTGAGATATCTTATGCTCTATAAAATTGACTTTATTGTCCTGGCAGGATTTCTGTGGCTTGTTCCGGAGAATATCATCGAACAATATGCCGGGAGAATAATAAATATCCATCCGGCATTATTACCTGCTTATGGCGGAAAAGGAATGTACGGTGAGATTGTTCATAAGACGGTTTTAACCAATAAGGACAAAGAATCTGGAATTACCATACACTATGTCAATAAATTCTATGATAAGGGAGATATTATTTTTCAGACACGCGTCAAAGTTGATCCCTCTGATACTCCGGCTTCACTTGCTGAAAAAGTTCATAGTCTTGAATATCTGCATTATCCAAAAATCATTGAGGATCTGGTTGTAAAGTTACCGGATTTCTCATTCAAAGGTCCCGATGAGGCTTAATACCACAGTTTTGATTTTCTCAAACTTCACTTTGTTCTCTTCTGATATTGGTTCTACCGGAGGCGCATCAACTTTCAGGGGATCAACAGGAGTTCCGTTCATATAAAACCTGAAATCAAGATGAGGGCCTGTGGAAAGTCCGCTGGTCCCTACATAACCTATAATATCTTTCTGTTTAACAAAGGCTCCTGCTTTGATTCCATCTCCAAACTGGCTCAGATGCATATAAGCTGTGGCATACACACTGTTGTGTTGTATCCTTACCATTTTACCTTCTCCGCCGCCATCGGTAGCTGAAATAATCCTGCCATCACCAATTGCATGCACAGGAGTGCCTATAGGCGCAGCATAATCGACGCCGTAATGAGGCCTAACTATCCTCAGTATGGGATGCATTCTTGCTGACGAAAAGTGGGAACTGATTCTTGAAAATTGAAGAGGGGCTTTGAGAAATGCTTTTCTGAGACTGTTGCCATTGATATCAAAATATGATTCTTTCCCATCCTGAATAAACGGGATGGCAGTTATTGATGAGCCTGTTCTGTTAAACTGAGCTCCATAGATCCGCCCGGTGCCAAATGATTTCCCGTCAATGAAAAACTCTTCATAAATAACCTTGAAATTGTCTCCTTTCTGCAATCCGAAAAAGTCAACTGTCCATGCGAAAATTTCAGACATGTCTCCGACTAATGCCGGTTGCATTCCGCCATTGATCATTGCATCCCAGAGTGAGGTTTCTATTGTGCCCGATGAATACTTGATTTCACTTATTATTTTTTTCCGGAATGGAGTAATATTTAATGAATCATTAAAACTGAAAACGTAACAAGTCGTAGGATCATGTTCGTAAACAAGGTATCTTGCCCTTGCCATACTATCTCTGTCACAGAATAAGATATAATTATTGCCTGACCGGATTTTTCTTACGTCAAAAACAGTTTTCGAGCTCCTGATGACCTGATCGATCTCCTGCATGGTGACCCCATGTTTCAGAAGGATTTCAGAAAGAAACCCGTTTCTTTTAATGTTACCCGTTAATAGATCAAAAGAATCAACCGGGATCCCGTACATAAAAACAGGACTGGTAACCTGCTTACCTGCAATAGTATCTGCTGTGACTGTTTCCGTTTCAGAAGATGGCTTCCTTGAATTATTACACGATACGAAAAAAAAAGAAAATAATATATATATCGAAATTCTCAGACGGATTAACATCACTTTACCGGTATAGATGAAATTAATTTTGTTCACTTTTAAATTTCTGGTGGTGCTGGCGCGGATTTGGGTCTGAAGTCCGAAGTCAATCCATTTTAAATCATTCCTGCTTCCGACTTCTGATTTTTCAACCTTTAAAGACGATGTTAACTATCCTGTTTGGGACCACTATTATGTTTGAAGGAGTGGCATTTCCCAGCCATTTATGTGATCTCTCATCAGCCAGAACAATTTTAATGATCTCATCCTTTGTTAGACTTACAGGTAGTTCAATGTTAAACCTCATCCTTCCATTGAATGAGACAGGATAACTAAAACTGTCTTCTTTCAGATACTCCTCATTAAAAGGGGGCCATGGTTCATAAGCAAGCGATTTATTATTGCCCAGGATTTGCCATAGTTCTTCAGCGACATGTGGTGCAAAGGGTGAAAGAATCTTAGTAAATACTCCGGCTGTATCTGATGTGATCTTACCCTTCTTTGTTGCAAGATTCAGAAAGATCATCATTGCAGAGATAGCCGTATTAAAATGGAGATTCTCAATATCCCATCCGACCTTCTTTATAGTCTGGTGAAGTCCCTTAAGAATTTCAGGATCTTCCTGTCCGTTAAAAATATTCTCAGGATTGGATACAAATCTGAATGTTCTTCCAAGAAATCCAAAAACACCTTTTACCCCTTTTTCATCCCATGGTTTGGTGACGTCAAGAGGACCCATAAACATTTCATATAGTCTTAAAGAATCGGCTCCGTATTTCGATGTTACATCATCGGGATTAACAACATTCTTGAGGGATTTTGACATTTTTGCAACTATCTGCCTCAATTCAGCTCCGGTCTCTTTATGAAAGTATTTGCCATCATGCTCTTTAACATAATCTCCTGAAACTCTGGCGCCCGATTCCGTTTCATAAGCGAAAGCGAGGATCATTCCCTGGTTGAATAATCTCTGATAAGGTTCATCAGTTGAAACTATACCCAGATCAAACAATACCTTATGCCAGAACCGGCTGTATAAAAGATGAAGAACAGCATGTTCAGCACCCCCGATATAAAGATCTACCGGCATCCAGTATTTTTCTTTTACCTTGTCAAAGATAAGAGAGTCATTCTTCGGGTCAATAAACCTCAGATAATACCAGCATGATCCTGCCCACTGAGGCATTGTATTTGTTTCCCTTCTTCCTTTACGGCCATTCTTGTCAATTACATTCAGCCATTCTTCGGAGTTTGAGAGAGGTGATTCTCCTGTTTCTGACGGAAGATAATTTTCCAGCTGGGGCAATTCAAGCGGCAAATCATTATCATTCATAACTGCAACTTCACCGTCTTCCCAATGAATAACAGGAAATGGTTCCCCCCAGTATCTCTGCCTGCTGAACAGCCAGTCGCGAATTTTATAGTTTACTTTTGATGTCCCAAGGTTTTTAGACACGAGCCAGTTTGTAATCTGACCAATTCCGGCTTCTTTATTAAGACCGTTTATATCTATTCCGGTTGTTTTATCGGATGAGTTTATATATCTCCCATCTTCAGTCCAGCATTCACTTCCTTCCAGTATTCTTTTTTTCTGGTCAGGATCAGAAACATCGGGATCCTGGATACAGACTATCGGCAGGTTAAACTTATGGGCGAATTCAAAGTCCCGTGTATCGTGAGCAGGAACAGCCATAATTGCTCCGGTTCCGTAACCGGTTAAAACATAATCAGCCACCCAGATAGGGATCTGCTTTTTGTTCACAGGATTAATAGCATACCGGCCTGTGAAGACTCCGGTTTTTTCTTTTGCCAGATCAGTTCTGTCGAGGTCCGATTTAAGAGATGTGGCTTTTATATAATCATTTACGGAATTCTTACACTCTTGAGTTGTAATTGTTTCGATAAGAGCATGTTCAGGTGCAATTACCATATATGTAGCACCAAACAGTGTGTCGGGTCTGGTCGTGAAAACCGTAAGGTTCCTGTTCAGCCCATCGATCTCAAAATCCACTTCAGCACCTGTTGAACGGCCAATCCAGTTGCGCTGCATATCTTTAATTCCTTCAGGCCAGTCGAGTTTATCAATTCCTTTTAAGAGCCTTTCAGCATATTGAGGGATACGCAGCATCCATTGTTTCAGATTTCTCTTTTCAACTCTGTTCCCGCATTTCTCGTGAGAACCGTCATTGAGGACCTCTTCATTCGCACAGACAGTGCAACAATGAGGACACCACCATACCTGAGCGTTATCATAGTATGCCAGTCTTTTTGAATTAATAAACTTTAATTTTTCTTTCCCATCTAATTCTGACGGAATCACCAGTTCGGAAATGGGCCGGCCTTTCTGCATTTTTTCATCAAACCAGGTATTATATAGCCTTATGAATATCCACTGGGTCCATTTAAAATATTTCGGATCCGTTGTATTTATCTCCTTTTCCCAGTCATAGCTGAGTCCCAGTTCTTTTATTTGTCTTCTGAAAGTGTCGCAGTTATTTTTGGTAGTAATTGAAGGATGGGTACCTGTTTGAATTGCATACTGTTCTGCAGGCAAACCGAAGGCATCCCAGCCCATCGGATGCAGAACATTGTATCCATTCATTCGCTTGTGCCTGCTGAAAATATCTGTGGCAGTATATCCCTCCGGATGACCGACATGCAATCCCGATCCGGAAGGGTATGGAAACATGTCGAGGATATAGCATTTTTTTGGATTGGTCAGATCTTCCGGAGTCCTGAAAGTTTTATTATCCTCCCAGTATTTCTGCCACTTTTTTTCAATCTCATGGAAATTGTAGTCCATATACCTTTATCTTGAAAATTATTAACTTATTATCAAATAGTGCCTAGAGTGCCTAGATTGCCTGGAGTGCCTTAAGTTAAGTCATCCCCAGATTACTTTTTAGCTATTAAAACTCTAGGCACTTTAGACATTTTAGGCATTTTAGGCACTTCTTCATTTTAAGATGGCAAAAATAGAAAATCTTAAGCAAATATCACTAATTCATATATTCATAAGTTCATTAATACTAAAATCAAAGAATAAAATCGAATAAGTTGTATAATTTGTATATTTAGGACTATTTAAAAGTGATATATATTAAACTAAAATCAGTTAGACATCATGAGAGAAAACATATCCATCAGTCCGGACGGAGAAGAATTCCTGTTACCAAAACCGGAGGATTATAAAACGGAATTTGTAAGTCTTAAAAAACGTGTTGAACAGGAACGTGCAAAAAATCGTGAAATTGTTGTCGTGATGGGAGTCGGATTTGTTGGCGCAGTTATGGCCGCAATTGTCGCCGATACTGTTGACAAAAAGGGCAAGCCTTCTAAATTTGTAATTGGAATGCAGCGTCCCAGCGCCCGGAGTTTTTGGAAAATCCCTATACTCAATCGTGGTATTTCTCCTGTCAAAGCGGAAGATCCTGAAGTGGATCCTATGATTGATCGTTGTGTCAACAAGAAAAAAACCTTGCTGGCAACCTTTACTTATGATGTTCTGAAACTGGCTGATGTTGTAGTCGTTGATGTTCAATGTGATTATATAAAAGAAGAGTTAGGGAATGTACGTAACGGAGATACCGATATGGCTGCTCTTGAATCTTCCCTGGCCGTTATTGCCGAGAATATTCCATCCGGCGCGCTCGTTTTAATTGAGACTACTGTAGCTCCGGGAACAACTGAACAGGTTGCCTATCCTATAATGAAAAAAATATTCAGAAAAAGAGGAATTAAATCCGATCCATTGTTAGCCCATAGTTATGAGAGAGTTATGCCCGGACGAAATTATGTAGCCAGTATACGCGATTTTTGGCGGGTTTGCAGTGGAATCAATGAAGAAGCGAAAGAGCGGGTGGTAAAATTTTTAAAGGAAGTATTGAATACTGAAAAATTTCCCCTCACGGTTATGGATCGGCCAATAGAATCAGAAACGGCCAAAATTGTCGAAAACAGTTACAGGGCCACTATACTGGCTTTTCTTGATGAATGGAGTTTATATGCTGAACGGAATGGAGTAGATCTGATAAAAGTAATAAAAGCTATCAAAATGCGACCAACGCACAGTAATATTCTCTTTCCGGGGCCCGGAATCGGAGGATATTGTCTTCCAAAAGACGGAGGCCTGGGTGTTTGGGCATACAAGCATATACTTGGTTTTGAAGATGATATTTTCAAAATTACACCTTTAGCTATTGATATAAACGATACACGCGGATTACATGTGGGCAATCTTACGCGTGACGCACTACGTAATATGGGTCAGCCAATTGCCTCTGCTGATATCCTGGTTCTCGGTGCAGCTTACCGCGAGGATGTAGGTGATACCCGGTATAGTGGTTCAGAAATTGTTATTCGAAAGCTTGCTGAGATGGGTGCTGAAATCAGAGTACACGATCCTTATGTTGATCATTGGTGGGAATTTGAGCAACAGGACACTTACCCGGCTTTAGGTCAGAGCAAAGCGAAATTTTTCCGGAATCAGGAAAAATTAAAAGAGATTCGGGTGGAACCTGATCTGAATAAAGCTCTCCTGGATGCAGAAGCGGTTATTTTTGCTGTTCCACATGAAGCATATCTTAATTTAGATCCTGATGAGCTGATAAAAAAGATTGGTCATCCTGCTGCTATAATTGATTGCTTCGGAATACTGTCAGATGATAATATCCGGCGTTATTTCCAGCTTGGTTGTGAAGTTAAGGGTCTTGGTCGTGGGCATATACAACGCTTGAAAGATGAAATCCGGAAGGCGTAGAGAAGTATAATATGTTTATATAATCTTTGAGCAATATAAATTCTTAGACAAAAACCTCAGCACCACAATCGTTCATCAGATTATGAGTGTTGAAAAGCCTTTGTAATTGATATTCAGAAGTTTATTAAACTAATTGGAGGCATTAATACCCAACTTGTATCAATTAGTTGTAAAACCGGCCTTTTGGTTATACTTTTGTGGTATTGATCCGGTCCCGTAGTTC
>PMIL01000155.1 GCA_003157075.1 Bacteroidales bacterium
GAAAAATTCTTCAAAATCTAAGCTGTACCTGTAATTTTAGCGGGTACGGTTTTAAAAATTTTTATATTGTAATCTCCAACAAAAAAGATTTAAGTTGTAAAGAGGGTGAAAGCTTATGCGCTGATTTTCTGATCGTTTAGAATTAATTATTCTTTTTTAAAATTTAACTCTTCACCATTTGGGGATTTGGTCCATATTGAGTACCGTTTTATCTCCTTTATTTTTAAAATCTGTATAGATCGCATCACAACCGCTATTTAGGCATTAACAACCTACTCACTACTCACTAACTTATTATATTATTTCACAATTTCTTAGACCTGATTACTGCATGAAGAATAGCATTCTCCTTACGTATCATATTTTTTCTTCTTCTTTTTTCAGTCTTACCAGTATACCCATACCCATACCCGTACTGATCGCGGTTAAACTGGTTATCGTTCAATACTATGCAAACATGATCAATATTTTTTTGCTTCATATCTTTCATAACCATGCCTAATATATTTTTTACAGAGTAGTTGTAGCGTGCCACTACAATCTTTACGTCAGCATGATTTATCAGCAAATAAGCATCTGTAACCTGAGCCAAAGGAGTTGTATCTAAAATGATATAATCATAATTCTGTCTTAACTGGACTAACAGTCTTTCAGTTATGTCAAGAGCCATTAATTCAGTAGGGTTAGGAGGCAAAACCCCTGCATGAATATAATCGAGATTTTCATGAGGTGATTTAATAATAATTTCACTCAGGGTAACCTTGTTTATCAGATAAGAACTTAACCCCTCCTTTGATTCTGCTGTCTCATCAAAAAATATCTTACGCTTTCTCATATCAAAATCAAGCAGTATTGTTCGCCGGCCCAACTGGGCATAGCTCATGGCAATATTCTGAGCAATGAAAGATTTCCCTTCTCCTTCTATTGACGATGTAACCATGATAACTTTTTTATGTCCGCCACTAACGTAGAAATCGAGATTTGTACGAAGCGCCCTGAATGATTCTGCAATATTCGATTTGGGGTATTCGAACATCACGTTATTTGTTTTATACCTGTTATGCATAATTTTGCCCAAAACAGGTGCCTCTGTTAAACGTTCTATATCATCCTGAGTTTCAACTTTAACATTAAGAGAACTCCTGACCAGCAAATAACCAAATGGGGCTGCCAATCCTAAAAATAATGCAATAAGATAATTTCTCTTTTTATTTGGAGAAATTGGCCCGGTCCCCTGCATTTGCGCTGGTTCGACAATTACATAGTCTGGTAAATTGGATGCCTTTGTTATCTTGGCTTCTGCACGTTTTTCCAGCATATAGTTATATATTGCGTCGTTCAGGCGGTATTTACGTTCGATGCTGCCTAACCGCCTCTGTGTTGCAGGAAGGCGGCTGATTGCATTTTCTATTTTATTGATTCGTTTATTCATCTCATCGATGGAAAGACTAGTCGCTTTNNGCCTGGGCAACAATGAGTTGCGACGTAAGGCTGTTCAGTATCTGATCCTGGATTCCAATGGAAGATGGTATAATCATTTCCGAAAAATTGTCGTTTTTTGAAAGGTAGCCGGATACATAATCATAGTATTTTTTGCGGGCATCCAAAGCTGCCACCTGGTTTTGAAGATCAATATACTGGTTGGAAATACTGCTGGTTTGCTCGTTCATATTTAATAACTGATTTGCCGAACGAAAACTTTGCAGCTTGTCTTCAGTCTGGCTCAATGAATCGGAAATTTCATTCAACTGTTTATCAACATAATCGACAGTAACACTTGCAAGATGGTTTTTCCGGTCAAGGTTTTCCGACGAAGACACAAGCATCAATTCGTTTACCAAATCTATTCCTTTACGTACATTTTCAATTTTTAGGCTAATTTCGACAACAGTGGATAACTTATCCACAACATTGAATTTAAAATCTTTTTTGTACGTTTCTACCATTGAAGGAATATCGTTAAATATGAAACCATACTGGAAAGCATTTTTGTCAATCAGCTTATTTGTGGTATCTAATTCAACTATAAATGAGAGATCCGGTGTTTCTATCAAATCACCAACCTTGCCCTGCTTCACAAACTTCCAGCTATCCTTATGACCAACGACCTCGCTTTTTCCAAAATCATAAAAAGTGGTAGCTCCTGATTCAGTTTTTAATAAAAAATCTACGTCGTTCAAAAATGATATCTGAAATCTAACGTTTATTGGCTGAGGATGATTAGGCTCGTAAACTATACGAAACGGGGAATTTTTATATACCTCATGATATCTGAATCCCTCCTTGTGCAAATAGGTCACCACTAAATCCAGATTTTTTATCGTTTGCTGTATAACAGGGGAAGATTTTAAGACCCATAATTCATTCTGAAAATTCTGGTTTACACTGAATAAGGTGCTATTGAGATAATCAGTAACATTGTTCCCTGGTTTTTTTGTTTCTTCTTTTACAAGAAGTGAAGAAGAAATTTTATAAACAGGAATTGAGTACCAGTTTTCAAAGTATGTCAGTCCCAGTGCCAATAATATACCGGCAATAAATAGCCAGTAATTCTTAATAATCAGCTCTGCTATTTTCTTAATATCGTTTTCTTCCTGAATATTCAGATTCTGAGGCTCAGCCATAGTTTTGATTTTTAAATATTGGATATTATTTAATAAGAATATTGATCCTTACGGCTACAGTTTGGGCTTTATAATACTATAAATCAATAATGTTGTTGTTATTGCAGACAAAAATAGTGAAATAGGCACCTGGCTGATATTCCAGAATTTCTGTCTTACAAGTTTAACATATATAATATCATTAGGTCTTAAGTTATAGTATTCAGAATTAAGAATTTCAGATTTAGTAAGATCCATGTTTATCCGAAGGTTTTCTCCGTTAATGTTTCTTATCAATATTACATTCTTACGATTACCAAAATCAGTTATATCTCCAGCCAGACCTATTGCATCATATATCGTTAATTTATCCTGGGAATATGGAAAATGCCCGGGATTTCTGACTTCTCCTAAAACTGAAATATATCGGTTTATCAGTTTTACAGAGACAACAGGCTGGTTTAATATATGATTCAAAGAATCCTTCAATATCAGGCTGACCTCTGAGACTGTTTTATCTTTAACCAGAATATTGCCAAGCAAAGGTAGTAATACAAACCCATCTCTGTCAACCGAGTATGACAGCAACGAAGCTCCGTAGGGTGTCACTGATCCAACATAAGATTCTTGTTTGTTATTTGAAAATACATTCGCCGCAGCCTCGTCAAGACTGTTTACCTGAATACTAAGTTCATCATTAGGTTTAATCCTGTAATCGGGAAGCTCCACCTCTTTAAAAGATTTGATATTCAGATCCTTATCCTGCAGGTATTGCAGTTTACTTTGAGAGACACACGATGATAAAAGAAGAAGACAAATCATAAATGTGCCGTTAGCAGAGATTTTGAAAAATCTGAAAAATCCAGAATAATTTTTTGAGATCATTTTTAACAGGTTATTAAGTATCTAATTTTTTGATCGGACATGCTTTCGCCCCGTCAGTCACAACACAAATAATTATTAACTATCTGTTTTAATGACCGATATAGCAATTTTTGTATATTTTGTTTTTTTATCTTTTTGTTCAACAGATCAGTTCCCAAACCACGCAAAAAGATAGCTGTATCTGCTATAAAGCTATTAGATACTTTTGTTACAAACAAATCACACGCCGTAAGGTTCGATGGTTTTGGACTTAATTCCTGATGGAAAACAATGGGTAAATCATCACATTCTGTCAATTGACATTTGATAAAAGGCGGTTGATCAAAATTTAAAAATATTTGACAGACAAGTGCTTATAATAGGTGTAGGAGTGCAGGATGCAGAGCGCAAGGTGCAAGGGGCTGGGGGCTGGGTCTTGCTGGCGCGGATTTGTAATCCGTGCCACTGTTCTGTTACAATCCGTGACACCCCCCAGCCCCCCTAAAGCTACTCTTTATACACATC
>PMIL01000274.1 GCA_003157075.1 Bacteroidales bacterium
GCCTGTGAATAGAAAGCTGATTCTGCAAATACCCCTGCAGTTTTCCATTCAGATGTTATGACATTCTCTTCAGGAGTTATTTCTTCAAGAAAGGAAAGAGCTCTTTCACTTATATCCTCATTATCCCTGCACTTACCATAAACAAATATCAATGGAATAATAGAATTTATAAGAAGGATATCAGCAGCAAGAGATCCGGTATGCTTTGGAAAACTTCTGCTTTTTTTGCCAAAAACAAAATGATCATCCCAGTATTCGGATGCCGGTACCTCAAATAATCCCTTAATCTGTTTTATATCAACTGCTTCAAGTACTCTTGAGAAGAGACCTCCCGAAGTTGAGAGCATAGTGGCAAGCTGTGACAACCTGACAGTTGGAAAATTTGAAGGTCTTAGTCTTGAAAATTTCCAGAGCCACCCGTGAAGAGGCTGAAGCGAATATTTTGAGGATAAAACTGAGTACTCCTTGATGAGGTCGCAGTAATATTCATCCGACAAGGCCTCTTTAAACAGGCCAGCTTCAAGTAAACCGGCTGTCCCAAATAACAGAGTCTCAATCTGGAAAATATTATCACTATGTTTCCGGATTATCCTGAAAGGAAGTGCTGTTGCCAGCATCTCAAATGGTTCGGTATTTACACGAAATCCGAAATAACGTGCCAGCAGCCTGTAAAATGTCTCTTCCCAGTCATTGCCTGTATCGGTTAATATTTTCATAATTGATTCCGACTTGCCCTGCAATCGTTCAATTATAAGAGAATTAAGCCAGTGGCGCAGAAGAACAGGATCAATTTTTTTAATATCATCCTGACATGCAATAATATAGGGATTATTAACAAGAGAAATATATTTCTCGTAGTATGCAGGATCAAAAGATATTTTAACTGTAAGAATCTCTTCTCCTTTTGTATTATATACCCGTCTGTCATTTTCTGCAACAATGTGAAGAATCACATTATCGAAAGCCGGGTCATTCTGGTGCCCGTGATTATCAAAATGTGATGATTTTGTATGTATTTCAATATTCCCGGCCCAAATGGTCCCTGAAAGAGAGATACGCGCATTGAAAAAATCCGGACCGGAATCGCGATTGTATTCACCGGGATTAAGAACGATGATTTTATTCTTCTCATTGTCAAACAGACTCTCCTTGTCATAGAGGCAGTATTTCCACAGGTAATGAAGAAANNCTCTTTCATTTTAGCACAAATTAGGAAACAGCGAGAACCTAAATTTACGAAAAAAGGCAATCCGACGCAAGTCCTCCTTATAAAAAATGAATGGGAGAATGGGGGAATGGGAGAATGGGGGACTTAGGGACTGGATTCAGAGACTGCAAGACTGAATGACTGCATGACAGTAAGTCTGAAAGATAATTGAATTCAGATCAGTTTATGCTGGCGGAGATATTTTTCCATCTCAATCTGTATCTCTTTTGCTTTTTCGCCGGCAACTATATCAAATTTTTCGGTATTATCTGCAAATATTATCGCACGCGATGAGTTAACCAGAAGACCACATTTGCTGTTAAGACCATATTTTGCAACCTCTTCAAGACTACCGCCCTGGGCCCCGACTCCGGGAACCAGCAGAAAATGATCAGGGACCAGCTGGCGAATATCTTTCAACATATCAGCCCGGGTCGCACCAACAACATACATCATATTATTAATGGTGCCCCATTTCTGTGAAATAGATAGTACTCGCTCAAAAAGCTTTATCCCGTCTTCATCATGATATTGAAAATTATCCGCGCCTTTATTTGAAGTCAGTGCCAGCAGTACTACCCATTTGTCTTTAAACGACAAGAAAGGAGTAACAGAATCTTCTCCCATATAAGGAGCAACAGTTATTGCATCAAACGGCATGTTTTCAAGAAATGCCTTTGCATACATTTTTGATGTATTTCCTATATCTCCCCGCTTTGCATCTGCAATAACAAAAATGTCAGGATAATTATCTTTAATGTACCGTACTGTGGCCTCCAGAGAGATCCATCCCTTTGCGCCATAGCATTCATAAAATGCAACGTTTGGCTTATAGGCAACAGCGAATTTATGTGTTGCATTAATAATTCTCTTGTTAAATTCGAAAACCGGATCTTCAGTACTAAGAAGTATTGAGGGAATTTTTTCAATTTCAGAGTCGAGACCGACGCACAGGAAGGAGCGCTTTTTGATTATGTTTTCAAATAATTTGGAATGATCCATTATCTGTTGGTTTAAATATTACTCTCTTTCAAACGTTCCGAATTTTCAGCCATCTGCAACTTATCAAGAACTTCCTGGATATTTCCATCAAGAATTACAGGAAGATTATAGACTGTGTAATTAATCCTGTGATCAGTCATCCTTCCCTGCGGATAATTGTAAGTCCTGATTTTAGCTGAACGGTCGCCGGTCGATACCATAGTCTTTCTCCGGTGAGATACCTCATCCAGATATTTCTGGTATTCAAGATTATAAAGTCTCGTCCTGAGCTCCTTTAATGCTTTATCGTAGTTCTTAAGCTGCGACTTTTCATCCTGACAAGTAACAACAATGCCAGAAGGAATATGTGTAAGACGAATAGCAGAATATGTAGTATTTACTGACTGACCTCCGGGTCCCGAAGAGCAGTATGTATCCTTTCTGATATCTTCTGTCCTGAGGTCAATATCAAATTCTTCTGCTTCGGGAAGAACTACCACCGATGCAGCAGATGTATGAATCCTACCCTGAGTTTCGGTTTGTGGGACCCTCTGAACACGATGAACGCCAGACTCATATTTCATAATTCCATAAACTCCTTCCCCGGTTATGCTGAGAACTATTTCTTTATATCCTCCTGCTGTTCCCTCAGATATATTATTAACCTCCACTTTCCATCCTTTCGTTTCAAAAAACTTGCTGTACATTCTGAAAAGGTCACCAGCGAAAATACTTGCTTCATCACCGCCTGTCCCGGCTCTTATCTCCATAACAGCGTTTTTATCATCCTCAGGGTCGGCAGGGATTATAAGCATTTTTATTTCTTCTTCCATCTCAGGAATATGCGATGTTAGCTCATCAAGCTCAGCTTTTGCCATATCACGCATTTCCTCATCCTTTTCACTATCAAGAAGTTCTTTCGTACTCGTAATATTGCTGAGGGCCAGTTTATATCTTTCGTATGACTCAATTATTGGAAGGAGATCCTTATATTCTTTATTTAATCTGACATACTTCTTCATATCCGAGAGAATATTGGGCTGGGTGAGGAGATCACCAACCTCAATAAACCGGGATTTTACCCCCTCAAGTCTCTCAAGAATCATGTTGTTTGCCATAGTTCAATAAATTTTCAGGGTGCAAAGGTAATAAAAAAGGCGTAATGGTACAATGGCCTAAAGGCTCAATGGGATAAACAAGTTACAACATAATGGTTTTAAAAACTCTGTGACACTCAGTGTCTTCTCTGTGTAACTCTGTGTAAATGAAGAATTAAGATTTAGATTAAGCTTCCCGTGTAAAGAATATTTAATACCCGAAAGTACCGAATTCAGAACATAGAGTAAGCTTCTTGTTTTCAGATTCCTCGCAATGACCTATAATTTTAGCATCAAGATTAAATTCTGAAGCTATACTTATCATTTCTGCAGCATTTTTCCGATCCGTGTAAATCTCAAACCTGTGACCCATGTTAAAAACCTTATACATTTCCTCCCAGGCTATTCCTGATTGTTCATGAATAAGATGGAATAATGGAGGCAAGGGAAATAAATTGTCTTTTACAATATGCATTTTATCAATAAAGTGAAGAATTTTTGTCTGACCTCCGCCTGAGCAATGTATCATACCATGTATTTCTGAACGCATAGTTTCAAGGATCTTTTTAATAACAGGTGCATATGTCCGTGTTGGTGAAAGCACCAGTTTCCCTGCATCTGTATTTAAACCCTCTATGGGGTCGGTAAGTCTTAACTTACCTGAATAAATAAGATCGTATGGTAAAGTCGTATCAAGGCTTTCGGGATATTTCGAGGCCAGGTATGGTGCAAAAAGATCATGACGGGCTGACGTTAGTCCATTACTCCCCATACCACTGTTATAAACCTTTTCATAAGTTGTTTTACCCGTTGATGACAGACCAATGATAATATCTCCGTTTCTGATCGTATGATTGGATATTACATCTGATCTTTTCATCCTTGTAATCACTGTGGAGTCTATAACAATAGTCCTGACCAGATCGCCCATATCTGCAGTTTCTCCACCTGTTGACCAGATATTTATTCCCAGTTTCCTGAGTTCCTCCAGCACTTCTTCGGTTCCATTGATTACAGCAGCAATAATTTCGCCCGGGATATGATTCTTATTTCGCCCGATTGTTGAAGAGAAGAGTATGTTATCATAAGCGCCGACGCATAGCAGATCATCAAGATTCATTACGATTGCATCCTGTGCTACCCCTTTCCATACTGAAAGATCGCCTGTCTCCTTCCAATACACATACGCGAGCGATGATTTGGTGCCGGCTCCATCGGAATGCATAATATTGCAGAAGTCCTTGTCACCTGCAAGAAGATCGGGGACAATTTTACAGAAGGCATTTGGAAACAGACCTTTATCTATATTCCTTATGGCTGCATGTACATCTTCTTTTGATGAAGAAACTCCCCTCTTGCTGTATTTTGATTCGCTGGTCATATCGGTTAGATCAAAGCCCGAAGATAGAAAAAAGAAGAAGGAAAGTGGTTATCTCTGCTGATTTTTCCCATCATCATATACCCATTCTATAGATTGTTTCAGAAGCTTTCTGAAGCTGGAATTTTCAAATGTGGCCACATCATGTCCGCTTTGCAGGGTAACAATCCGTGCTTTCCCATATTTCTTTGACCAGCCAATAATGTGCGTGCTTGTCGGTTCATTGGTTGTCAGCAGAGGTATCACTCCTTGTTCTACATAAAACCCTTTATAAGTTTCATCGAAAACCTCAAAATCGTTCAAACCCTTTGTAACCGGATTCTTAGGATCAACGATATTAACCATGAAATGTATATCATGAATGTAAGAGCTGGCAGGATATTCTGTACCATTGATTGTTATCGGTTTATGAAAATATTTTCCGCCCGTAATATTCAGATATTCCGGCCAGTCATCATAGGCACAGATACTATGATGCAAAACCACAAGAGGTTTGCCTTGCCGTATGCAATCAGACATATCTGCTGCTTGTTTTTCCGTTATATTCTGCCACATATGGTAAAATACCAGAACGTCATATTTACTGCGGTTCTCTTTAAGGAACATATCATATGCTGCGGGTAATTCAGCAATCTGGTATTTTATGTTATCACCCAGACTTGCAAGCATCTGATTAAACTGCTCGGTTTTATAATCATGACCACCGGTAATTACCAGTATACGGATTGGTTTGGAAGGAGGGTTTGAAGCAGAAAAAACAGACCATGGAATAAAAACAAAAAACAGGAAAAACAGATTTTTTTTCATAATTGCGTTCCTACTGTTATTTCTTCGGTGGTTCATAATCAGTTCTCAAAACCTTGAACTCCGTTCTTCTGTCAATCTGATATGCGATCTCCTTCTGCTCGTCAGTAGGAAGAGTATTGACAAACTGCTCATTAAGCTGTGCACCTTCTTTCAGGAACGAATATTGTGAAGCGATTGCGGCATCAACTACCTTTGGACTCGACTTACCATAACCTTTTGCTGTAAGTCTTTCTATTTCAATTCCTTTACTTACCAGATAGTCGACAACAGATTGTGCTCTTTTCTGTGACAGAATTAAGTTATACTCTGCTGTATTCCTTGGATCTGTATGGGACATTAACTCAATTGTCACATTTGGGTTATCATTAAGAGTCTCAACGAGTTTATCAAGTGAAACCATCGATTCGGGTCTGAGATCCCATTTATCAAGGTCATATAGGATATTGGGAAGCTCGATTGTTCTGTCAGTAGGTGTAAGAAGTATGGTAACCATGAATTCCCGGCTCTTGTCCTGTCCCTTGGTTGTCTCTTTCTCCTTACCATTCAGATAACCTCTTTTTGAAGCGAGGAATATATAATCTACCTCTGCTTTTAGAGCAAATTTAAAATCACCTCCCGAACCTGTTTCTGCCTGCAGGTTTGATCCGTCACTGGCGATCAGCTGAACAACCGAACCGGTAATAGCCAAACCGGTTTTTTCGTCTTTCACAAGTCCGGTAACATTAAATTTAAGTGGTGGCAGTTCAAATGAATAAAGCTCATCATTCCCTTTTCCCTTTCTGGTGGAACTGAATATTCCTTTTTCACTTCCATCTTCGAAAGCAACGCCAAAATCATCAGCAAAACTGTTAATAGGGGGTTTCATATTCTGTACAATCCAGCTGCCATCGGGTTGCGGAATTGCCTTGAAAATATCAAGGCCTCCCATTCCAATTAGCCCGTCGGAAGAAAAATACAATGTACCATCTTCCCTGATATATGGAAAGAGCTCATCGCCAGTAGTATTTATATCGGGACCAAGATTTACCGGCTTTGACCATGCATCTCCGGCTCTTAGCCTGGTAACCTTCCAGATATCCTTTTTACCAAAACCACCTGGAAGGTCAGATACAAAATATAATGTCAGACCATCTTTTGATATTGAAGGATGCGCGGCAACCAGAGAATCTGGAAGAAGTCCTATATTCTTAGGAGAGCTCCATTTATCCCCATTCTTTTTTGAGTACATTATTATGCAACCCTTTTTCTCACGTTTCCCTGCTTCACATCTTGTAAAATATAGTTCTTTATAATCAGATGATAATGAAGGTGTTCCGTCTTCAAATTCGCTATTTATCACCTCAACAGGGACAGGTGTACTCCATTTTGATTTTTTGTCAATCNNCTTTCAAAAATATCAGTGAAATTCTGACCGGTTGCCCCATGGGTTTTTTTCCCTGTAACTCCATCCCGGGAGGATGTAAAGTAAATAAGTCCAAAATCATCCCGTCCATATGCCGGGCTGAAATCAGCTTCCTTCGAATTTAAGTCTTTTAATTCATCTATCTTATAGGCTTCCGGATTTCGCATCCAATCAACCGACAGTTCACATGATCTGATTTCCTGTTCTGCCCTCGCGTCTGAAGGAGCAATCTGTTTGTATTTTTTAAATTCATCAATAGCCAGCGGATATTTCCCATTCTTTTTCATCGATTCGGCAAGCCAGAATTGAGCTTCAGGTTTTGAGTATGATGATTTCACTGCAAGTTTATACCAGGTCTCAGCATTTTTTGGATCATTAGTTAGCCTGTAACATTCTGCAATCATAAAAACGAGCTCAGTCCTGGAATTTTTATCAGCTTTTTTTGTTTTTGAATATGCATCCTTAAAGAGATCAGTAGCGTCATAATATTCCCCTGCAGCAAAGGCGGAATAAGCTCTGTCTGCTTTTCGTTTCTGTGCACTGATCCATGTAGAAGATGCAAGAGTAAGTATTATAAGTAATAGGAATAATTGTTTCATGATTCTGCCTTCATTTTGACTATAAAAGTAAACAATTTAAGGGAATTTGATAATAATAATAAACGATGAGGATCAGTAATTATTATAATAAAAAATATGCTGACTTTATCAATTGAGACATGAATTCACTTTCAACATCACCGCAGGCGGGCACCTCCGCTAAAACAGCCCGCCGGGCAATTTTAGGGGAGATACGACACTGTAGTGCCGGGGTGGGAAATGGGGTTAGTACATCAGGGATAAAAATTTAAGAAGTCATAATACCGGCAATGAAAAAAGGACCCCAGANNAATTCTCTGTATTTAGGAAGCGGCCACATTTCATTATCGACTACAAGTTCTAATTTGTCAATATGAACGCGTATTTCATCCAGGAATGGTTTAACCTTACTTTCGTACGCAATTGCTTTTTTATAATTATCCTCTATAATATTAGCTTTTTTACGTTCCTCAACCATATCATTTACCAGCTTCTTGATCATTGAGATATGATCAGAAATGCTGACTATCACTTCTTTACGTGCTCCTGCCAGTCTCTCAAATTCAGTGTTATTAAAGACTTCCCTGAGCCCTTTGACATTCTCAATGAGAGAGGTCATATAGGTAATGGCGATAGGAACAATGTGATTCATTGCAAGATCTCCAAGTACCCTTGATTCTATCTGTACCTTTTTAGCAAATTTCTCATACTCAACTTCTACCCGGCTTTCAAGCTCTTTATCTGTAAAAACACCTGATCCGACAAGAACTTCCCTTGATTGTTTGGTCAGATAAAGACTGATAGACTCCGGTACGCTTGGAAGACTGCATAAGCCTCTTTTCTTTGCTTCCTTATGCCATTCTTTACTATAATTATCACCTTCAAATAATACTCTCTCTGATTCAAGAATATCCTTTTTCAATACCTGGAAAATGGCTTCATCCTTGTTTACTCCCTTTTTAATAATTGCATCAACATCTTTTTTAAACTGAGTCAGCTGATATGCTACTGCAGCATTCAGAACAATCATTGCAGGACTGCAATTTGCAGATGATCCTACAGCTCTGAACTCAAACTTATTACCGGTAAATGCAAAAGGGGAAGTCCGGTTTCTGTCGGTATTATCGAGCAGAATTTCTGGTATCTTGCCAATTCCAAGCTTAAGTTCGGTCTTTTGAGCCGGGGTCATCTTCTTGTCTGTCACCTTCTTTGATATGTTTTCTAGCATATTTATAAGATAAGAGCCAAGAAAAACAGATACTATTGCAGGTGGAGCTTCGTGTCCTCCGAGTCTGTAAGAGTTTGTTTCATTCATTACTGATGCCCTCAGAACATCGTTACTGTCATTAACAGCTTTGATAACATTTACCAGGAATGTAAGAAACTGTAAGTTAGTTTTTGGATTTTTCCCGGGTGATAAAAGGTTAACCCCGGTATTTGTTGCCATTGACCAATTGTTATGTTTTCCTGAACCGTTAATTCCTGCAAATGGCTTTTCGTGAAATAAAACTCTGAATTTATGTTTCCGTGCAACTCTCCTCATTATATCCATCAACAAAAGGTTGTGGTCAACTGCGAGGTTTACTTCTTCGAATATCGGTGCACTTTCGAACTGATTTGGAGCTACTTCATTATGACGTGTTTTAACCGGAATTCCGAGTTTATATGCTTCGCATTCGAAGTCTTCAATAAAAGCCATAACCCGTTCTGAAATAGAACCAAAATAATGATCGGAAAGTTGCTGATCTTTAGATGATTGGTGACCCATAAGGGTTCTCTCAGCCAGAACAATGTCAGGTCTTGCATAATACAAAGCA
>PMIL01000060.1:0-11163 GCA_003157075.1 Bacteroidales bacterium
TATGATATTCCGGCATGATATTTGACAAGAATGTATCAGCAATGACTTCTCGAATAAATATCAAATTGTCCAAAAAAGAAAAATACCTTACGTTTAAAATTGTTAATAATTGATTTTGTGTTAATTTTGAGCACAATCCTAATGAACATCAATGTATGCCTAAAATATCTGCTGTAATAATAACCTACAATGAAGAATTGTTTATTGATAGATGTCTTGCGTCATTAGAAGGGATCGCTGATGAAATTGTTGTAGTTGATTCATATTCTACCGATGGTACTGAAGATATATGCAAAAGATATAATGTAAAATTCATAAAGCATGAATTTGAAGGTTACCGTGATCAGAAGAATTTTGCTCTTAAACTCGCCACATACAAACATATTTTATCACTCGATGCTGATGAAGCATTGAGCAGCAGACTAAGAGAATCAATAATTGCTATAAAAGATAAATGGGAATATGATGGCTATCTTTTTAACAGAAGAGGCAATTATTGTGGTACCTGGATTAATCATTCTGAATGGTATCCTGACAGGCAATTGAGAATGTTCTATGCCGATCATGGTAAATGGGGGGAACTTAACCTTCACGAGAAATTTTTAATGTCAAAC
Organism: Bacteroidales bacterium; assembly: GCA_003157075.1. GTDB lineage: Bacteria > Bacteroidota > Bacteroidia > Bacteroidales > VadinHA17 > LD21. Next base: position 615 of record PMIL01000060.1, read on the forward strand.
GGGGCTACAATCGGCAAACTGAAAGGTGACCTGCTTCATTGGCCTTTTACTTCTCAACGGGACCATATCGATAAGATGAATAAATATTCCATTATCGGTGCTGAAGAGTTTCATAAAGCAGGGAGAAAAGCCAATTTTCTGACTCCATATATTCACTATTTCTGGGGCTTTTTCAGATCATATATAATAAACCGTGGATTTCTTGATGGCCGCAACGGTTACCTTATCTGCTCAATGTATGCAAAAACCTCATTTAAGAAATACAAGAAACTGAGGATTCTGAACCACAACGGAATTTTACAATAATTGCATTAAATGGTTTTTGAAGATGATTTAAAAGAGTCTTTGAATATACTTAGACAGGGAGGTATTCTACTATATCCGACTGACACAATCTGGGGCCTTGGTTGTGATCCTGCAAATGAATCTGCTGTTAACAGGATCTTCCAATTAAAATCAAGAGGTGAAAATAAAAGCCTGATCATTCTTGCTGACAGTTTATCGATGGTTGAAAGGTACGTAACAGATATTCCTGAAATTGTTTATGAACTCGCTGAAGTATCTGATACTCCTCTGACTATTATTTACCCGAAAGGGAAAAATCTTGCAAAAGGCGTCTGTAGTGAAGATGGTTCAGTAGCAATCAGACTTTGCAAGGATGAATTTTGTTACGAATTGATCAAACGGTTTCGTAAACCTGTTATTTCTACCTCGGCTAACCTAAGCGGAAGTCCATCTCCCGGAAACTTTAGCGACATTGAAAAAACACTTCTAAGCAAGGTCGACTATATAGTAAAATTCCGTCAGGATGACCGGAGCAAGAACCTGGCATCCCCGGTCATCAAAGTAAATCTCGACGGTACTATAAAAATTATAAGGAAATAGATTATCTCGATCTTACTTTCCCTGATCCGGATACATGTGCATCAATCTTCGGACTTCCATCGTAAGTAACATTACCACTACCTGAGACACTTGCCCTGAGTGATTCGGTTACATTACATGAACAATTACCACTACCTGAAATGTGTATTTCTGCTGTTCCTATCTTTAATGGCAGTCCGTCATAATTTCCTGATCCACTGATTGATATGTCTGCTTTTGAACAACTTCCGCTTCCGCTAAGAATTATGTCACCTGAACCTGAAATACCACAGGAAAGGTTTGAGACTGTTATTTCTGATATATATATTTTCCCGCTTCCGCTGACACTCAGACCAAGATCACTGGTTTTGATGGCATCTTTTACCTCCGCTTTTCCAGACCCTGAAACACCCAGTCCGGCAAGTTCAGGCATCGTTATATAAACATTGACTTTTTCATTCATTCTCCAATTGCTCATCTTCCAGTTCTCATTTTTAATAACCAGCTTACCCCCTGATACCTCAGTTATTACATCATCAGTATATCGCTTTTCTCCCTCGAGAACTACTTTAAATTCCGGACCAATATTAATATAAAGATTCCCGGCTACACCAAAGTTCACCTTTGTAAATCCTGATACATTCCTGGTTTCTTTAACATCGGACTGGTTACTGGCAAATCCGGCAGAAACAATTACTGCTAAAATCAATGCTGATAAAAAAAATCCTCTTTTCATAGCCTAGTGGTTTAATAAATTTTAATGAAATACTTTGGAAAGACGTTCTTTTTGCAGGAAAGTTGCATCAAGACAGATTATTTTTCAGTTAATGTCCAGAAGACCTTCCGGAATATCCATTACTACTGTCTTTTTTCTTTTATCAATGCTGATAATAAAATCTTCGTGAAATGGGATCAAAATATTTTTATTGCCGGGAGAATCTATATTGAGCAGCCATTGTCCGTTGTTGGAGATAATTTCTAAAATTGGTCCTATCAGGATGGATTCCTTTGTATACACATAGTAATCAATTAATAATTGATTGTCTTTATTTTGATTCTTTTCATCAATGAACTCATTTGTAAGAAAGACCCTGCAGCCTGTAAATTCGCTGATTTTCTCTACAGAATCGTATCCTACAAACCAGAGTTTAAGAATATCCGCTCCGGAATACTCCAATCCGGAAATAAAAAAAGGAACCGGTCTCCCTTCAATTTCAAGAAAGACCGATTCCAATTGGGGTATATTTTCAGTAAAGATTTTCTCTACTTTAACTGCAACAGCTCCCTCATAGCCACTGACTTTTGTGATTCGTCCCAGTAATATGTTGTTTTTATAAGCCATCGGATCGTTGATCCTTATGACCACTCAACTATTCCTGAGGCTTATCATCTGCAACCGGCTCTGATGATGTTTCTTCCGGTGCAATTTCCTCTGTTGTTTCTTCAGCCGGGGAAGCCTCTTCATTAATGGCTTCTACTAAAGCTTTGTCACCTGCTGCTGCTTTAGCTGCAAGGTCTGCATTCCTCTTAACAAGTTTTGCTGCTCTTGCTTCATTGACCTTTTTCTCAACCGAAAGCCTTTTACCTAATTCATCATCCTGAGATTTTTCAAGATTTGCTTTCTTAGATTCGATTTTTGATTCATTCTGCTTGATCCACTCATCAAATCTCCTTGTGGCTTCAGCTTCATCAAAAGCACCTTTTTTAACACCTTCCAGAAGATGCTTTTTCATTAGAACACCTTTATAAGACAGGATAGCTCTACAGGTATCTGTAGGTAATGCGCCATTTTGCAGCCAACCTAACGCTCTGTCGAAATCGAGTTCGATTGTAGCGGGGTTAGTAATCGGATTATAAGATCCGATTTTTTCAATATATCTGCCATCCCGTGGCGATCTGCTATCTGCAACCACAATGTGGTAGAAGGCCAGCTTCTTGCGACCTTTTCTAGCTAATCTGATTTTAACTGCCATTAATTCTTACGCTTTTTTTTATTAACCTGTTTTAAAAATTGTGGCTGCAAAGATATAATATATTATTAATATACTTTCAATCGACGTAAAAAAATATAAACCGCACCTGACTAAACAGATCTGACTCCGGAACATCAGTTTATTTATTCACACAGCTGCAGACCCGGCCAATCCTAATTCATTTTTACGTATTTTTGTGAACAGGTATAACAGAATATTTAAGTCCAAAATATGGCAGGCTTCGCTCACTTACACGTTCATACTCAATACTCTATACTCGACGGAGCATGCAATATCCCGTTGCTGATAGACAAGGTCAAAACTCTGGGCATGGAAGCTATTGCCATCACTGATCATGGAAACATGTTCGGTGTTAAGGAATTTCATAACAGCGCAACCAAAAAAGGGATTAAACCCATAATCGGTTGTGAGATTTATGTCGCTAAAAGATCTATCAGTGATGTAAGCGGAAAGGAAGATCGCTCCGGTGATCATTTGATTCTTCTTGCTAAGAACCTGACAGGGTATAAGAATCTTGTCAAACTTGTATCAATTGCCTGGATTAAAGGATTCTATTATAAACCAAGGATTGACAAGGAATTATTAATTAAGTATAAAGAAGGACTTATAGCCTCGTCTGCCTGCCTCGCGGGTGAAGTCCAGGATGAGATCCTGAACGGTACAATGTCAGGTGCAGAAGCCTCGCTTAAGAGCTATCTTGATATTTTTGGTGATGACTTCTACCTTGAGATACAGAGACATGAAACTTATGATCCTGATGCTGACCGGTCAGCATTTCCACTTCAGCAAAAAGTTATCGAAGTATTTAAAAAGCTGGCGGTAAAGTTTAATGTCCGCCTTATTGCAACAAATGATGCCCATTTCATTACAGCCGAAGATGCTGAGGCTCATGACAGGCTTATTTGTATAAATACTGCCAAGGATATAGATGATCCAAACAGACTAAGATATTCGAAACAGGAATATATTAAGAGTGAAGAGGAAATGCGTGCCATCTTCAGTGATGTTCCCGAAGCAATAGATAATGTGGCAGGATTGGTTGCCAAAATTGAAAAGTATAAACTCGATCACGATCCTATCATGCCGGAATTTGACCTGCCTGAAGGATATACCGATAAAGATGAATATCTGAGGTTTCTTACTTATAAGGGAGCTGAAAAAAGATGGGGTACACTTACGCAAGAGCAAACTGACCGGCTCGATTTTGAGCTGGAAATGGTTGCAAAAATGGGTTTCCCGGGGTACTTCCTGATTGTGCAGGATTTCCTTCGTGCCGCCCGTGAAATGGGTGTTTCCGTTGGTCCGGGAAGAGGATCGGCTGCAGGGTCCGCTATTGCATATAGTCTGAGGATTACTGATATAGACCCAATTAAGTATGGTCTCCTGTTCGAACGTTTTCTGAATCCTGACAGGATATCGATGCCTGATATTGATATAGATTTTGATGAAGACGGAAGGGATTCAGTGCTTAAATATGTGGTTAATAAATACGGTCACGATAAGGTTGCCCATATTATAACTTTTGGATCAATGGCTGCAAAGATGGCCATCCGCGATGTTGCCAGGGTTCAAAAACTGCCATTGCAGGATGCAGACAGACTTGCAAAGCTGATTCCTGAAAGACCCGGAATTACTATTAAGGGTGCTTATGCTGAGGTTCCCGAACTGGCCCGTGAACGGGAATCATCAAATAAGCTTATAGCACAAACCCTTAAGTATGCGGAGGTTCTCGAAGGTTCGGTCCGCCAGACGGGAGTCCATGCCTGCGGTATAATTATCGGGAAAGATTCGCTCGATAATTACATACCTCTTTGTACTGCCAAAGATACTGATCTCTATGCCACACAATACGATGGAAGTCACGTTGAGTCGGTTGGCCTCCTGAAGATGGATTTTCTTGGCTTAAAGACGCTCTCAATCATTAAAGATGCCATAGACAATATTAAAAAATCAAAAGGAATAGATATTAATATCGATGATTTGCCTCTCGATGACAAAAAGACTTTTGAACTATTCAGCAACGGAGAAACAACAGGAATATTTCAGTTTGAATCAACCGGAATGAAGAGATATCTCAGGGACCTGGAGCCAAACCGCCTTGAAGATCTCATTGCAATGAATGCTCTCTACCGGCCAGGACCAATGGAATATATTCCAAAATTTATCCGGAGAAAGCATGGGCAAGAAAAGATTGACTATCCCATCCCTGCAATGGAAAAATACCTTGACGATACCTATGGAATAACGGTTTATCAGGAACAGGTGATGTTACTCTCACAGGAGCTGGCAGGATTTACAAAAGGTGAAGCCGATTCCCTCAGAAAAGCTATGGGGAAAAAGAAACGTTCCATAATGGACGAAATGAAGCTGAAGTTCCAGCAGGGATGTTTCAGAAAAGGTTATAATGAAGAAATTGTAAATAAGATCTGGTCAGACTGGGAAGCCTTTGCGCAGTATGCTTTTAATAAGTCTCATTCTACCTGTTATGCACTTATTGCCTTCCAGACAGGATATCTGAAAGCTAATTATCCTGCAGAATATATGGCTGCTGTCCTCAGTCGCAATATCAGTGACATAAAGAAGATCACCATCTTTATGGATGAGACTCGCAGGATGGGAATGGAAGTGCTCGGACCCGATGTGAATGAGAGCAATCTGAAATTTACCGTAAATAAAGATGGAAACATAAGATTCGGGCTTGGAGGAATAAAGGGAGTCGGTGAGAGCGCGGTACTGCAACTCATTGATGGAAGGGAGAAAAATGGTTTATATACAGACATTTATGATTTGGTTGAAAGGGCAAATCTTAATTCTCTTAATAAGAAAAACCTCGAAGCGATGGCCGTTGCAGGTGCCTTTGACTGTTTTTCCAAAATAACACGAGCACAATATTTCTCTCTTGACACCAAAGGATCATCCTTCATAGAGAGTCTTATCAGATACGGCAATAATTCCAAGATAGTAAAGACTTCAAGTCAACAGTCGCTCTTCGGAGAGACCGGAGGCTTTGATATGATAAGACCCGAACCGGCAAATTGTCCTGACTGGCCCAAACTGGAGAAGCTTAACAGGGAAAAGGAAGTAATCGGCATTTATCTGTCGTCACATCCTCTTGATGATTTCAAGCTGGAGATCAACACCTTCACAACTGCAACCCTTGCCGATCTTCAGAATCTCCGTGAATACCTCGACCGGGATGTTGCAGTGGCAGGCATGGTAACGGATGTCAGAACCGGTATCGGTAAAAACGGCAAGCCATACGGGTCATTTACTCTGCAGGACTATTCTGATTCTTTCAGGTTCATGTTATTTGACAAGGACTATCTTGAAAACAGCAAGTTCTTTATTGTCGGCTATTATCTTCTTATAAAGGGCAGGGTCCAGAAAAGAAAATATAAAGAAGAGGAAATTGAATTCAAGATTAAAACGATAAATCTGCTATCGAGCGTGAAGGATGAACTTATTAAATCAGTAACACTGAAAATCGATCCTGAAAATATCGATAATGAAATGATTCACAATCTGAAAAAACTTATAAATGAACACAAGGGGGAAACGGAATTAAAATTTCTGTTTCTTGATCCTGATGATAAAATCTCTCTGCCGATGTTTTCAAGAACCTTCAGGGTGAGGTTGAACAATGAGCTGCTCTCGTATTTTGAAGATCATCCGGGGATTGAGTTTAAGGTTAATTAAACTGACCTGCAGTTTGTAGAATATTTTTGAATTGTCAGGAATTTCCAACTTAAGAATTCCCTATCTTTGCAGTGGATTATTATTACTATTTTAAAATATAGAACATTATGGCAATAGAGGTAAACGACGGAAACTTCGATGATCTGGTTGTTAAATCTGACAAACCTGTCCTGGTGGATTTTTGGGCAGAATGGTGCGGTCCCTGCAGAATGGTTGCTCCGATCATGGAAGATATTGCAAACGAATATGAAGGACAAGCGCTTGTTGTAAAATGTGATGTAGACAGCAGCCCTGCAGTTTCTGCCAGGTATAGTATAAGGAACATTCCAACCGTTCTTTTTTTTAAGGATGGCAAAATAGCTGACAAACAGGTAGGTGCAGTACCAAAGAATAATTTTGTAGTAAAACTAAAGGCACTTCTTTAAAAATTAATATTCCGGAATCAGGCCGTTCAGGTATACTGTAACGGCCTTTTTAATAATATGTTATGACAGTCTGTGTTTTTGCTTCATCAAGCAGCCGTATTGACAATGAATATGAAGCAGCCGCCGCAAATCTTGGAAAACGGCTTGCTCAGTCTAACCTCAATGTTGTCTACGGTGGCGGGGGAATTGGCCTGATGGGAAAGCTGGCGGATGCAGTAATTGAAAACCACGGCAGAATTACAGGAGTCATTCCTTCTTTTATGATTGATGAAGGATGGGATCATTCAGGGGTGAGCGAAATGATTGTAACTTCTGATATGGGAGAAAGGAAAAAACGCATGTTTGAGTTGGCCGATGCCATTGTTGCCCTACCCGGAGGAGTCGGAACACTTGAAGAATTAACAGAAGCCATGACTCTGAAACAACTGGGCCTTTACAAGGGCCCTATCATCATCCTGAATACTCTTAATTTTTACAAATCGTTGATTGATTTTCTTGGACATATGGTTTCAGGAAATTTTCTCAGATATGAACATAGAGGCATGTGGGAAATTGCTGAATCTGCTGAAGATGTAATGAATATTCTGGCCAAAAAGGAGGGTTGGCTCCACGATCCCCGAAGTATTGCAAAGATCTAATTGAGGGGGATCTTTGTGCCGATAAAAAGAATATCGTCGACTTGTTCAAGATCGCCTTTCCATCCCAAAATCTCTTTTTCCAGTCTCTCTTTCTGTTCATTTACAGACAGATCCCAAATTGTTGTCAGGAGTTTTTTAACATTGTAGGATTTATATTTCTTGACCTCAGCAGATCCAAACTGATCTGCATAACCATCCGTACACATATATAACATGTCACCCGGACGTATATCAACATTTTGATTTGTAAAGTTTTTTTTCTCATCCGTTGTTGTCATTCCTATCGGGTAACGGTCGCCTTTATAAACAACTATTTCACCTTTTCTGACCACAAACAGAGGATTAAAAGCACCAGCAAATTCAAGAGTGAAATTCTTTTTGTTAAAAGCTATTAGGGCAAGATCCATTCCATCATTGATCTTTTTCTCATGCCGTTGCATCAGGGCTTTCATAACCTCAACATTGAGCTGGTCAACAATAGCCGAAGGACGTGTTAATCCATATTCTCTTACTATCTTATTAAGGGAGTTGTGCCCGATAATCGACATAAAAGCCCCCGGAACTCCATGTCCCGTACAGTCAACCACGGCAATGAACTGCCAGTCACCATTATCATACATCCAGTAAAAGTCACCGCTTACAATATCCTTGGGCATGAACAAAACAAAAGTTTCCTTGAAAGTGTCTTCCTTTGGAAGCATCGCCCTCTGGATACGTTCAGCATATCTTATGCTGGCAGTTATATCCCTGTTCTTCTCTTCGATTTCCATACTCTTCTGAACTACCTCGGCAGTCCTTTCATGTACTTTTTCTTCAAGAACTATATTCTCTTTTATCAGTTTTTGTTCCCTGATTTTTATATAAGTCACGATAATAACCACACCTAATCCGGCAACCAGGAGAATAAACCACCAGGAGAGATAAAAGGGCGGCATTATTACAAAACGAAATGAAACGGGTTTGCTGTTCCAGATTCCCTGGCTGTTGCTGGCGATAACATTGAAAGTATATTTCCCCGGTGGTAAAGCTGAATAGATCGCCCTGGTCTGATCGGTCACAGGGCGCCAGTCTTCGTCTGCTCCGTCAAGTTTTACCTTGTATTTCACCACATCTGGATTGGTAAGGCAAATGCTGTAATAATCAAATAATACCGATCTCTCATTATAACTGAGCTTTAACCCGGGAACCATTTCCCTGGTCTCATAGTTTACCCGCATACTCATAAGGTGTGTCAGCGGTTCAAGATTTCGGGTTGATGTTTCTGAAGACCTCATATGAACGGCTCCATTTGCTGTACCAAACCAAAGTTCACCGGAATGGCTTTTATAAACTGCATTGGGTTTTGATTCAATGCCTGTAAAACCGTTTCTCTCAGTATATGAGAAGATCTTCTTTGTTTCAGGAAAAAACCTGTTAAGGCCCAGATTGCTTCCTATATAAATACTTCCATCATCACCAAGCGCCAGCAGGTTTATATTATTTGAAAGCAAACCATCAGCCTGAGTTAATGTTATAACTATTGAATCGTTTTTTAATGCCAGGAGTCCCTGTCCTGTTCCAATCCATAAAACTCCCTTATTATCCATTACCATTGTCTTGGGGATTATTCCTGCAAGAACGGATACCTGCCTGAATTCATTTTTATCCACATTATATTTTATAAGGCCTGTCTTCTTGCCTGTTGGCTCCGTACCAATCCACATATTACCGGCAGGGTCACAATAAAGAGCTGTTATGGTGGAAACTGTCAGCTTGTCCATAATGGTATATCGCTGAAAATTCTGCCGATTGATTTTTCCTACTGCCAGTCCCTCAACCGTCCCTATCCACAGGTTATCCTGCTTATCTATCTCCATGGCCTTCACCTGTCCACCCTGATATAGTTTTGAGTTTATATATGGCTGCGGCTCAAATCTGGATTTCTTTATATTATAGAGTGTAACTCCACCTTCGTTAGCTCCAATCCATAAATTTCCGGCACTGTCCTTCCTGAAATACCTTATATCATCATTAAGTGAACTGTTCGATTTATTATAGATCAGAGCTTTTTTTTTAGAACCAGGATCAAACCGTGCAATTCCGGCATTTGTTCCAAACCATATTTCTCCCTGTAAATCACCATAAATTGCATTTACATTGGGATCAGGAAGAATCTCCTTTTCATTTATTGTCTCAAAAGCATTTCCTTTGAATATTGTAAGCCCGTTGTCCCTGTCTGCAATAAGTATATTGCCCTCGACGTCCTCAATAATATCTGATATATTTGTTGCTTTCAGTCCGTTTCTTGTATCAATCCTTGAAATCCTGTCTCTGTCAAATACTGCAATTCCTCCTCCCCAGGTACCGGCCCAGATCCTTCCTCTGCTATCCCCAAAAAGGCAACTGACTGTGTTACTTGATATTCCTTCTTTAATTAAATCATAGTATACCATTTTGCTTTCAGACATAATATATTTGTATAGGCCACCTTTAAAAGTTCCGAACCAAATATTTCCGGTTTTGTCTTCAAGCAGGCAATTAGTGCTGAAATATGTAGTAAGATGTGGCATACGGTAGTTTTCAAATTTCCTTTCTGCCCTGTTATAACGGCGCAAACCAACATCTGCAATGCATATTAATGACCCGTCCCTTGTCAGGCTTGATCCTGAAACCTGGTCACTGAGGCCTTCCTTACCCCTGAATTGCTTTGCCCTGATATGCCTGATGTCTTTGACAGGAAAATCTGCCTGAATCGCTCCGTCCGTAATGGAGGTAAACCAAATCTTATCCCTGATCTGAACAATACTTGTGATATCGCCGGTAATCTTTATTGAATCAAAAGCTATTTGTTCAAATTTACTGCCGTTGTAACGGGATATCCCTCCTCCGCTAATATGTCCAAACCAGATATATCCCAGTGAATCTTCAGTTATCGATACAACCCCGCCTGCTG
>PMIL01000060.1:11172-13941 GCA_003157075.1 Bacteroidales bacterium
ATAAGTTTGTTACAGTTAATAAAAGTATGAGCCAGACAAAAAATCTTGCCTGGCTATTTATAACATTTCTGACTGACATAACAGATCTTATTTTGTTATAAAGAAGAATGTCCCGAGCATATCTTCCAGTCCCTGTATTCTTCCGAATTTTGGTTTCTGCCTGTTATCGGTTGCCACTGCTGCTGTCACGGATTTAACAATAGTTTCAATAGGAATGCAGGCATTCCTGTTATTAATAAGCGTGTTGGCAAAAGTAGCAGTGAATTTCGAGTTGTCAACCGCCAATTCATATCCGGCAGATGAGAATACCTGAGCTGACTTAGCACCAGCCACACGGGCATTATCACATGTAGGCGCCTCATTTGCCGACCGTGATGAAGAATAAAATCCAGGACCTGATTCACATGCATCAGAAACAACAAGAGTATGAATTACGACATCACTATAGCCCTGCAAACCTGCTTTTAAGGAATTGATATTAAAGTATGTGAATTCATCGTCACGTTTTGCATCGACAGGTATCCAGTAACCGACATCATTAATGAATTTACCATGACCTGCATACCATACCAGTAATGATTTAACCTGATTTTTCTTAACCTGGTCGCGGAGTTCAATATTAAAGAATCTCTCCATTTCCGCCTTCGTCATGTCTTTCTTGTGAATGATATTATGAATCTGATAATTTGCGAGAGCTCTTTGAATTGTACTTACATCCTTTATAGGTCCGTCAAGACTGGCAAAAGTCTCATAGCTTGAATTTTCAATGAATACCACCCAGGTTCTGCCCATTGGATTCGTGGCTGCAATCCCTGCTCCTTCTCTGTTAAGGATGAATTCGGTTTCTTTCTTATTGCCATAAATATCTTCTGCAACCACAACAAATTTACTCAGGTTAGAAACGTCAAGAGTAGCAGTAAATGCCGGATTTAATTCATTTGGGTTGTAGCTTGCGGTAAAATTGCCAACCGTAATTGATTTTATTGGGCTTTCGTCAGAAATCTTTCCCTGAACAGCAATATTGCGTGTTGGTGTATCCAGAAAAACCTGCCCTTCTTCAGAGGTGTAAGGTGCAACAATAAATATTTTCGGAGGATTGATTTCAGTGCGCTTCAGAGCATAATTCACAGTCCTTTCATTATCATAATCATCGCTTGCTGAAAAGCTGATCTTATCAATGCCATTAACATTGATATTTGCAAGAAAATCATATTCCCCGTTTTTCTCAACAAGGATAACATTCTCATTATTAATCTTAAAAGACTTAATTTTACTTTTGTCTTTAAGAATACCTGAAATCAAAAGGCCCGTCTTATCACCTTTAATTTCGACAGTGTCTTTTACCGGAACAGGACTTATTACTGCTATTTCCGGAGGATCTGTCTCCCTGTTAATTTCATATAGTCTTTTCTGAGAAAGTTCCAGCATTTCCCTGGCTTTCAAGTCGTACTTCGAGAGAAATGTTATCTTATTATAATCTGCTCTGGCTTTATCATAATCCTGAATTTCTTCATATGATTTTGCCCTTGCGTAGTACAACTCGGGATCTTCTGTTTTCAGACTGGCCTTAAGCGAAATGCATTTTGAAAAATCATTTATAGCATTGGAATGCTGATTGAATTCCTGGTAGCATTTGCCTCTTTCAAAATAAAAATCAGGATTGGCCGGATCTATCAGGATGGTTTTTGAAATATCATTGATTGCACTGGGATAATCAAGCATTTTTTTAAATACTTTACTCCTTTTGAGATAGGCCTCTGTGTTACGATCATTAATCTTAATCACTTCGTTGCACTGTTCCATTGCTTCTTTCGGATTAGAAGAAATGAGCAGGTCTGCAAGTTCAATTCGTGGTTCAGCCAGTTTTTTGTCTTTAGAAATTGATTTCCTCAGCTCTTTTTCTCCAAGTATATCATTGTTGAGTCTTCTGTANNGGATTGCGTTTATCAACAGCAGCGACGTGATTAAGAAGCTTAAGGGCATCCTCCCAGTTGCCCAGTTTATTATTAACTGCAGCCAGACTGATCATTCCGTCAACGCTTTTAGGAGCAAATACCAGGGACTTTTCAAAATCTGCTTTTGCTTCTTTATATTTTGATATTTTTTCAAAAGCCTGTCCTCTGGCATAATAGTAATCAGGATTTGAAGGTTCGAGGTTAATAGCGCCTGTAAACTGAATGATAGCATCATCATATTTCAGATTATCAACAAACTCCATTCCTGCTTTGTAAGACTTTTTGGCGCTTTGGCCAAAAGCACTTACCGCCATCAGGAAGATGGTTGCTAAAAAAAATACTCGCTTCTTCATATATTCAGGACTAAGTTAATTTCACAACAGGAATTCAAAAATAGAAATATTTCTTCTAATTATCAATCTAAAGGACAGCTAACATCCATTCTTCAGGTATACTTCAAGGGAACTCCCGCTAAAAACTGTCTTTGAAAATAATATTCCATTAATCAGAGGAGCCACTACTCCACCTCTGAAGTACTGCTTTCCTGTAAAAATCCTGGCTTCATCCCATAACCCAGTTGATATAAAATGACTCAGCACTTCAGCACCTCCTTCAATGAATAAGGATTGAATACCAACTGAATACAGGTAGTCTGAAATCTGCAATGAAGACGGACTGTCTTCCTGAAGTAATACTTTAGCTGAAGCCGGTATCTCAGCCTGTGCATTATGTGTGAAAACCACCACATTGCTTTTTGTATTACCTATTGTTAATCTGCTACTGAAAGATCCTGACCTGCTGAGAATTAATTTTA
>PMIL01000058.1 GCA_003157075.1 Bacteroidales bacterium
TCCTACCCTTCAATCAACTTTTTGCCTTAAAGCGGGTGCAAAGATATAAATTGATTCTTTTCATGCAAGAAAAGTTTCAAATAAAACTCAAAAAAAATTGAACGTAATGAAAAATGAAGTTCCGAAAATCAGACTCTATCTGCAATAATAACTTTCAATGAGGAGCTAAGCCTTCTAATAAACTTTTAACCTAATTTCTTTCCCTGTACTCCATGTCCCCAAGACTGAAGTTTTCAATGCTAATATTATTTTAAACGTGCCTCTCGAAGCCGGGGAAATAAATTTGAAACTGTATTCACCACTGTATTTCTTCAGGAGGATATCTACGGGAAGAGGACAAATAACCTCCTTAATAAGGATATCATTATAGTACATCTCCGAATAAAGCCTCGTATGAAACTGCCCACAATCTTTGTAAGTATCTGCTGGTTGTCCTGCAGCAAGCTGAACCTTAATGTTAAACTCTTCATTTATTCTCGACTTAGTTTTCAGGGGAAAGGCGGTAATAATAATATCATTCATTATGGGAAGAGAATCAATAACAGTTACTTTATATTCTTTATACGATTGATTGGCAATACTTACACCTTCATTCAAATAATCATTAATAAAAGCCACCTTTCTGAAGCGTAATGAGTCTTCGGCATGCCATAAGCTAAATTGATTAGTTCGACCATTCAAGTTAATACTGGGAACAAAATTGCCTGAATAATATGAAATTATACCTGCATCCTGGTATGAATTGGTTAATACCGGCAACCCATGCGACTTCGAAACTACTTCCTTCACAAATTCTTTTTCGTTTCGCAGATTGTCTATGCGTAAAATATTAATTTTTAAAAGCGGATAAATCATCTGAATCCTGAATATTAATATTAAAAAGATCACCGGAGTTGCGAAAAAATAAAACCGGCGTCTGAAGATTGGCCTCGTATTGCTGTATTTCATAAATATGATAAGCAAAGGAACCATAACCGGCAATGTCCAGTTCGCTTCTACCCTTCCTCTGAAAGTACTAATAAGGAAGAAACTTATTAGTCCCCAAATATTCCAGGCCAATGCTTTGTCGAACAGATCATTAGCTTTATACTTAACCAGAGCCAGATACATGAACACGGCGGTGAAAGGTCCGTAATAAAGTATTTGTCCAAAAATATATTCCAGTGTAACTATGAACTTATAATGTGAAGCTGACCGTTCAAATAAATGATATGAAAGGGTGACGAAATTATTTTTTACCTGCCAGGCAAGATGGGGCGTGAAAAGGAGGATTCCTAAAAAAGCCGCAATCCAGAATTTGCCTGATTTTAACAATTTAAGATTTGATATGACTGTAAAAAGTATTACCAGAATCCCATGATATTTGCTATACAGAAGAGCTGTCATAATGACTGATAGCAAAATCGTGTTCTTTGTATCTTCCTTTATCAAAAATTTACGGTAGGCAACAAAAAACAATACAGTGAAGAAAAGTAGCGGTGCATCTGGCAGAGCCATAAAACCCAATAAATTCAGAGCAAATACCGAGAATATTGCAGCCATGAACAGCACCGGATTTTTAACATCTGAAAGTCGGTAAATAAAATACAGAGCTGAAGTAATTGCTATTACAGATACTAATCTGACCCCAGACTCATTATTGGTAATAAGAGATCCTAAACGGATAAAAAGGGCGATCATTGGTGGATGGTCAAAATACCCGAATGAAAGTTGCTGGCTAAAAAGCTTGTAATAACTTTCATCTGAATAGAGCAACGTAAATGAAGCGGAAACCAGGTTCACTACAAACCAGACAGACAAAACATGAACTATCTTAATTTCAGCTAAAAAAGCCTTTAACTTTTTATCCATTAATCTATATTATCTGATTGCTGCTTTCCAGTGAATGAACAATCCTCTTTCACCTAAGGCATTAAATGAATAATCAAGTCGCAAAACCTTGTCATAATAAGTTATGAAGTCAATTCCAGCTCCAGTCCCATACATCATTTTATTAACAAGAGTATTGTCATAAATCTTATAAGTCTCAAATTCATCGGATACATATCCTGCATCAAAAAACAAGTTAGCATAAATTTCAAGCGGAACCCTGTTAAACTGATGAAGCTTGCGTATAGGCCATATATTCAGATTAATGACTTTCATTGGTAATAATTCATATTTAACCAGACTTTTAAATAAGAGAGCATTATTGCCCTTAACAGCATAGTATTCATAACCTCTCACAAACTGCAGGTATCCCAAACCTGTCTGCGAAAGAAAAGCATACTTATCAGTAAAATTTGAAGCATACCAGATCCCCGATGCTAAAAATAACCTTTTACGCAACTTCCAGTATGAATATAACTGGACATTTAAATCAACTGCGTTATATTCATCCGGCAAAATTCCCAGACCTCTCCTGTTAATGACTGCTCCAATAAGATAGCCAGTTTTGGGATAAATGCGCGAGTCGCGTGTGTCTCTGGTAAATACATACTCAAGATTGAAATATCTTTGTTCATGTTTATTCAATCCGAAGTAGGATGGATTCAGATATAAGATTGTATCGGCCAGTTTAAAATCAGTGTAGCCAAATACCAGAGAATGAGTGTTAAAGTATCCCTTACGATAGCTGTATGTAATTGACAGAACAGTACTCTTCAGGAGCTTGTGACTCGCTTTTAATACATCTTCTTTGTTTGATTCGATATTCCAGGTTAAAATATTTTGAGCTGAATATGAGGCATAAAGCGATAATGAATGTCTTTTGGCCTTATCGATATAAATCCCCCGGTAATCCAGTTCATACTTAGTGAAATTTCCGATATGGTAATTCAGTATAAGAGTCTCCCCTGTTCCCCTGAAATTATTAATCTTTAGACCTATCCCATATTCAAGTTTTGCTAAATCTTTTGTCCTCCACCATTCACTAAAGTTCCTGTCAGTCTGGTTCAGATAAAAATTTGGCCATATAAACCAGCGTTCTGTAAGATTCACCGTTATACTCAGACTATTGCCCTGAGTTTCCTTAATATCTATCTCAACGAAATTAAAAAGTGATGTTTTTGTTAGATTATTAATACTCGTCTGCTTTTTATATTCGACTTCCTCCCGTAAAATCACGTCATTAACTTTGAAGTCCATCTCCCTGAAGATTACCCTGTTACTTGTTACAAAGTTACCTGTGATTATTATTTCCCGGACCTTCAGACTATCTGAAAATTTTGATTCCTGACCTTTAATGGAAATGGTAAGACAAAACAAAAACGGAATAATATAAATTTTGTAATGCATCAGCCAGCCTGGTAATTATGTAAGTATTGTCTTTTGTCTGGTATAAGCCAGTTTTACTATCTATTTCATCTGAATGTAATTACATAATTCATGAAGAAGTTCCAAATAGTAACAACACCGATAGCGAACAATTTGGACAGGTAGAAATTTATCTTCATTTTTTCATTCAGCAAAAATATAATCAGATTGTTTATTGCCAGGCCTATTAAAGAAATCAGTATAAAGGATGTATATTCAGTGGCTATCCGGGGGTTATCACTGTGAAATGTCCATAACCTGTTTAACAAATAATTGGAACTTGCTGCGAGAATAAATCCTGTGGAATTAGCAAAGTACTTATTAACTTTAATCTTTTCCTTTAATATCCAGGTTGTTCCAAAATCAATTATCATTCCGGAAAAACCTACAAAGCAGAACTTCAGGAACTTCCAAAGAAATGTTTTATCAATCACTAATTCTCAATTTAAATTTATAAAAGAAATCTTTATTGAGGGTCTAAATTATTTATAAAGAAGATTGAACAGAAGATGGTCATANNAAAATGGAGAGAGTAAGTAAGTTCTATATTAACAGTACGACGCTGCAAAAAAATTACATAGAAATCTGAACGGTTATAAATATTTGCCCTGTAGACCGGATCACCCCAATACAGTTCATTTCCTCTTTCATTATAAAAATACATCATCCCGTCACCCCTGTAAAATGTATTGAGAAATCCAAAACATTTATATTCAGCTTTTGCTTCCATAAGGAATCCGTTTAATTTAATCCAACCGGAATTTTCAGCCCTTGACCGTTCAAATCGTGTTACCCATCCAGCATTTGCTTCAAGTGTGCTGAAAAAGGTTTTCCCGGTTAAATCGATCCCCAGAGAGGTATTAAAAAGAAGATTGTCATGAAGTGCTTCGTCAATAACAGGATCCATTTTCCCAGCCAGATGAAACATGTATCCAAAATGCTGCAGATAAAATATGCCCATATTATACCTTCCGCTAAAACCGATAAAGAATGCCTCATTCACCGTTTTTGACTGCCTTCCGGTCCAGTCGAGCCAGACATTAATATAGTTCTGGTTTTGCCGGAATTCCCAGAATATGCCATTTATATTGGGACGATAATATGAAATAGAGTCCTGGAAAAATAGACGCGGGTAATTTCCTATTACCCTGGCACGAGGAAAGGCTCCCATAATGAACTTTTGGGCATGTCTGTTAAATTCATAATACACAGTCGGGTAGAATTTATCAATCGGATTCGGACTTCCATACTCATGCATCAGATTTACGCCAACATTAACCTTATGAATAGAGTCCCAAACTAATCCAGCCTCCGGAGCAACCATAACACCCGCCATTGTTTGCGGAATTGTCACTGCAGACCTTCCGAATTCAGTGTTATCAAAAAAACTGAATAAATCGAGCCTCCAGTTCATTTCCTGACAGAACGCATCTGAGGTAATAAAAATCAATGGTACCAGAATCCAATATGATTTCTTCATAAAAAAATATTACGGGCTGTCATTATCATTTATTAATTTACAGGATTATAGTACCTTATAACAGATATTAATTCCTATTCTCCGGTTTAAAGCTAAGAAATATTCAAATAATCTTTTTGATATAGTTCCTATTAAATGAATTTCCTTACTTTCGCAATAATATGGAAGCGGTTTCAAATATAGTCATAATACCTACATATAAAGAGAGGGAAAACATTGAAGCTATTATCAAAGCAGTTTCCTGTCTGAGTATTGCCTTTGATATACTTATCATTGATGATAATTCTCCTGATGGTACAGCAGATATAGTAAAAGATCTCCAGAAATCATACAATAATCTCCATCTGATTGAGAGACCCGGTAAATTAGGATTAGGTACTGCATACCTGGCCGGATTTAAATGGGCTCTTGAAAAAGGCTATAACTATATTTATGAGATGGATGCAGATTTTTCACACGACCCAAATGATCTGATGAAGCTTTTCCGTGCATGTTCAGAGGATGGAGCTGATCTGGCGATAGGTTCAAGATATATAAGTGGTGTAAATGTGGTTAACTGGCCACTCTCAAGGGTTCTCATGTCGTACTTTGCTTCTATCTATGTAAGGATTATAACGGGCATGAAAATTATGGATACCACAGCCGGATTCAAATGCTATAAGAAAAAAGTTCTTGAGAACATAAGACTTGACAAAATAAGATCAGTCGGTTATGGATTCCAGATTGAGATGAAGTTCAAAACATGGATCCTTGGATATAAAATCGTTGAGGTCCCGATTATATTTACTGACAGGAGACTAGGCGCTTCAAAAATGTCAGGAGGAATATTTAACGAGGCATTATGGGGAGTACTCAGGATGAAAATAAAAAGCATGTTTAGCAAGAACTAATAATGGCCCCCCGTCCCCCCTAAAGGGTGGCTTAAATACAGTCGTATGAAAATTAGACTTAAATATCGAGGATTAGACTCCCTTTAGGGGGAAGGGGGCAAAAACCATCATATGAGCAGCATCCTAATCAAAAACGCCACAATAGTCAATGAGGGAAAAACCTTCGTCAGCGATCTTCTCATTATTGATGAGAAAATTTCAGCCATTTGTACTTCGGATCTGATGAACATCCCGTCAGAAACAAAAATAATTGATGCGAAAGGATTGCTGCTGATCCCCGGTGTAATAGATGATCAGGTTCATTTCAGGGAACCCGGATTAACTTATAAAGGTGATATCTTTAGCGAATCGAGGGCTGCTGTTGCAGGAGGTGTTACATCATTTATGGATATGCCGAACACAAATCCACAGACTGTTACAATCGATCTGCTCAATGAAAAATATGTGATTGGTTCTGAAAACTCAATCGCAAACTACTCCTTTTACCTCGGAGCAACAAACACAAATATCGAAGAAGTTTTAATGGTTGATCATTCTGCAGTTTGCGGAATAAAATTATTTATGGGGTCTTCAACAGGCAATATGCTGGTTGACAATGAAAATTCCCTGAGAGATCTTTTTTCTAAAACCACTCTCCCGATTACTGCACATTGTGAAGACGAATCAATAATCAGAAAGAACATTGAAATATACAGGGGAAAATTCGGAGAAGATGTTCCGGTTAAAATGCATCCCCTGATACGAAGCCGTGAAGCCTGTATGAAATCCTCATCACATGCTGCAGCTCTTGCAAAAGAGTATAATACACGACTTCATATACTTCATCTTTCAACAGCTGAAGAACTTAAGCTTTTCAGCAATGATATACCTTTAAGTCAGAAGAGGATTACCGGAGAGGTGTGCATCCACCATCTCTGGTTTGATGACTCGTCATACGATGACCTGGGAACATTTATTAAGTGGAATCCTGCTATAAAAACAAGATTTGACCGGGATGCTCTCATAAACGGAGTAAAAAACAACCTGATTGATATTATCGCTACAGATCATGCACCTCACACTTTAGCTGAAAAAGAGAACACCTATTTTAAGGCGCCCTCAGGTGGTCCGCTCATTCAGCATACTCTGGTTGCTATGCTCGAAATGTGGCACAGCAAAATATTCAGTCTCGAAAAAATAGTTGAGATGATGTGTCATAATCCTGCAATCCTGTTTAATATCAGAAAACGAGGTTTTATCAGGGAAGGATACCAGGCTGATTTATGTCTCGTAGATCCTGCAAGTCCATGGACAGTATCAAAGGAGAATCTGTTATACAAATGCGGCTGGTCTCCCTTTGAAGGACAAGTGTTCAATTCAAAAGTAGTTAAAACGATAGTGAACGGATCAATCGTTTATGATGACGGTATTATCAACGAGGATTACAGGGGGCAAAGACTGATGTTTGACAGATCTTAAATGGCATAAAGGCATAAAGGCGCAAGGGCATAAAGGTCTGTTCTTCCGTTGAGCCGTTGAGCCGTTATGCCGTTGAGCCATCCTTTCTCACCACAAATCTTGCTGTGCTTCTTGTCCGCTGTTCGATCAGAATCACCCTGCCTGCAGTTATTCTTTCCATTGCGTCAGGAGTAGAATGCCTTACAGAAAGCAATTCTACATTCTCATTATAAGCAGTGGAATATTCTTCCTTCAGATCATTCAGAAGAGAATCAACTTTGGGTCTCTCATCATCAACGCAGACGTCTATACTGACGGCACTTGCCTCAACCAGGTTTACCTTAATACCATATAAAATAAATGTATGGAAAATCCTGCTGAGATTATCGCCCATAACAAATGAGAAATCTTTTGGAAGAATAGAAATCAGTATCTGATCTTCTTTCTTTATAAAGACCGGCTCCATTTTTCTCAGAGCTATATCTGCTTTAATAATTGTACCTATTCCTTCAGGTGTAATAAAGGACCTTACATTGAGTGGTATGTTCTTATTATGCAGCGGCTTTATAGTTTTTGGATGGATCACTTTTGCACCCGAGAAACTCATTTCAACAGCTTCCTTATAAGATATCTCGTCGAGTTTTCGGGCATCAGGCAACCATTTAGGATCAGCATTAAGAATTCCGGGAACATCTTTCCATACAACAAC
>PMIL01000107.1:0-26795 GCA_003157075.1 Bacteroidales bacterium
AAATTACTTTTTCAACACCCCCAGAGATACAAACCTTTCCCCCTTGGGGGAAATTAGAAAGGGGGTAAAAATCAACAAAGAGTATTAGTCTATCTGTTACCGAAATTATGAGGTATTACACTATCGGCAGGCAGGAGCCTAGAGCGCAAAGTCAAGATAATTATCCGGATTACGCAAAGAGCGCAAAGTTCTGAATTATAAGATTTTGATTTTGCGTGCTTTGCTTAGTTTTTGTGTGCTTTGAGATTATAAAGATTAAACCTCAATTAAACTGGAGGCCAAAATGAATGAACAAGATGGATTGAAGATCTGTTATAAGTTGCATAATTATCAACACGTAACATAAAACCTTCGCTGACATGAACCTTGAACGCATCTTTAAACGACTGTGGATCGACTATGTAACTCAAAATCCTTCTGCCGGGAAAATATATAATCTCTTTTTGCAGGAAGGCGAAGAGGTTATAAATGACCATATTGCCTTCAGAACTCTCGATTATCCCGAAATTAATATCGATATTCTTGCTAAACCTTTTCTTTCGAATGGTTATGTTGCAAAAGGTGAATACCTTTTTAAGGAAAAGCATCTGTTTGCCAGGCATTTTGAATCGGAGAAAGATTTGAAGGTCCCCCGCATTTTTATAAGTCAGCTGATTCTGTCAGAATGTTCACAATTTATTCAGGATATTCTGAAGAGCGCATCTATTAAAGACGATCGGCCGAACTATTCATCTGATAAGTTAATTTTCTCAGGCTCTTTATTCAGTCCGTTATCTTATCAGACTTATAATAAATTGCGTGATGAATCAGAATATGCAGCCTGGTTTTATGTTTTTGGTTTCAGGGCAAATCACTTCACGGTAAGTATTAATGCATTGAAGACATACAATAATATTTCAGCTGTCAATGAGCTTCTGAAGAAGAATGGTTTCCTTCTTAATGATTCGGGCGGAGAGATCAAGGGGACAAAGGCCGATCTGCTGCAGCAATCAAGTACACTTGCGGATAAGGTGACTGTAAAATTTGTCGAAGGATCATTCGAGGTTCCGTGTTGTTATTATGAGTTTGCCCAGAGATATCCCGATGCAAATGGAAAACTATACAACGGTTTTGTTGCCAAATCAGCTGACAAGATCTTTGAAAGCACAAATTTCTACGGAAAAAAATAAAATTACTCCCACAGTCACACACTTTCATTTCACTCTTATTGCCCGGAGGAGTAGGGATCAAATAAATTTATTTTATTAAAAGTAATAGTCCTCAGGTTTTATACAATCTGATCATATTTTTGTATGTTTGTTTAATCCAAAAACATATAATTATGACAGCATTTACACGACGTAACTTTCTTAAAACATCTGTAATAGGAGGGGTAGCAGCAACTTTTGTCAGACCGTTTGATATCCTGGCAGCGACAGGGAAACAGGAATCATCCGGATCGAGGGTGGCTCTTACGACAGGTAATAACAGAGCGGATATGGCATTCAGGGCTCTTCAGCCTTTTTCAAAAGAGATTGCCCAGTCAATAGGTAAACGTCGTGTGATACTTAAACCTAATAATGTAAATATAAATGTGCAATTAGCATCAACTCATGTTGACACACTGGAAGGAATTCTTGAGTTTCTTAAATCTATTGGTAAGACAGAGAATGTTATAATTGCAGAATCGGCAGCAGGTGGTCCAACGTTCGATGGCTTTAAAAACTTTGGATATTTCAGAATGGCTGATAAATATGGTATTAAACTGGTGGATCTGGATCAGCAGCCTTTTGATATAATTCATGTTTTTGATGAAAAGGATTTCAGGCCCCATGCTGCAAGAATATCTCATATGATGCTTGATCCAGATTCCTATATTGTTTCTGTCGCCAGAATGAAAACTCATGATCGTGTCTTTGCAACCTTATCACTTAAGAATATTGTGTTCGGCTCACCAATTAAGGATGGTGGATTTTCCTTCAATCCTTCAAGCAAACATGGTACCACAACTGACAAACCAATTTTGCACGGAAGCGGATTTCGCGGAATAAATTATAATCTTTATTCAATGTCGCGTCTGTTAAACCCCGATCTTGCATTGGTTGATGGCTTTGAGGGTATGGAGGGTAATGGGCCAAATGACGGAACTCCAGTTGATCATAAGGTATGTATTGCAGGACTTGACTGGCTGTCGGTTGACAGGGTTGGAATTGAACTGATGGGTATTGATTTCGCAAATGTCGGGTATTTGAATTTCTGCAGCCAGACGGGATTGGGAATAGCTGATCTTAGTAAAATTCAGGTAATCGGAGAGTCAATTGACAATCACAGAAAAACTTATAAACTCAGCGATAACTTTAAAGATCAGCTGATCTGGAAAAATCCTGTCTCACAAAACCTGACAGAATCACCAAATCCAAAATTCCGGTTATCTTATACCTGAAATTTAAAGGAATAACGGCACAACGGCGTAACGGCACAACGGCGCAACGACATAAACGCACAAAGGCGTAACTGCGCTACGGTATGAAGGGTACAGGAAAAATATAATACATTGCCTGTAATACATAATACATTTTTTTCCCCTTAAGCCTTTACGCCCTTCCCCCTGAAAGCTTCTGACTACAGGTTTATGCTTGTTTTATTTTTCAAATCTACAGATTTGCCGTTCCAGATAAATTTCCCGGTCACTCCCTCAGGGAGTATTATTTCACCGGTAATCCCTTCCTTTCCGTTTCGCTTAAGATCATAACTGATGATCCCGGCCGGATGAGGCATCTGCCCTTTTATAAAACTAAGTTTCCCTAAAGCGGGTTCTATTTCTACTGTCCTGAAACCTGGTGAAGCAGGACGAATACCAGCTACAGTAGCCAGGAAATCATAATCAGGACTCGCGCTCCAGGCATGACAGTCGGAGCGGGCAGGATCGGGATTTTCAGCGAAAGTGGTAAGCCCTTTTTGAATCATATCGTTCCACAAGCCAAGAGTTTCAAGGTAACTGTCAGCCAACCCTGTTTTTTTCAGGGCCTGAGTCAGATAGAACCTGAAATACATGGTCGGCTGAATAAGAGTTTTATCATTCATGAATCGTATTGTGAATTCTTTCTGATCTTTCTCAGGAATTGTGTTTGTAAGAACCCCAAAGATCTGTGCATGCATACTGAATTCTTTTTTTGAAGGGGTATCTGCCAGGTAACCTCGTGATACATCCCAGCACTTTTCGTATACCGCTTTTGTCACTTGTTCCGAGATCTTTGCATATTTATCCGCCTTTTCCGTTTCTCCGAAGTTTCTGAAAAGCTCTGCCGCCTTTTGACAGGCATATGCGAACTGCATTGAGAGAATTGAAGAACTGCCATCACTCGTTCCACCGGCTGGAACTCCTCCAAAGCTTGTTTCCTCATGCCATGGCCATTCAACAGCCCAGTCTACAAAATTCCAATACTCAACTTTTCCAAGGATACCGGTATTCTGATCAAGTCTTTTTGTAAACCATCCGAGTACATTTTCGATACCCGGTAAAAAGGATTTTATAAATTCAGGATCATCACGGAGTGTCCAGTAATCATTTACCATGTCGATCCAATACAACGAAAATGGAGGGATTATCTGAGGATTTGCAGACGGATACCTGCTTCTGGTCAATCCTTCATGGAAAATGGACTCATTGAAGTTCAAAATCACATTACGGACGAGTCGATCATCACCGGAGACGTAAAGAGATATAAGGGATTGTATCCGTGTATCGCCTATATATTGAAGCTGTTCATAGTAAGGACAATCAAAGTACGTTTCGTTTGCGCACAAACGGGCTGTTCTCCAGCCCACATCCCAGATTTTTTTCAATCCCGGCTGATCCGATTCAAATATTGCATTCTCTTTTAAAGGATATGCTGCAAACTCGCTCGAGAAGGAATTTATCTGAAGAGGTTTTTCGTGAGTTTCAATCTCCATCTGAAGATACCTCCAGGTGCGGAACCACAGGGGGCGAAACAACCTGTCTGTGTTTCCATCAGGTATAAAGTAATCAGAATATCCTAAAATGGTTTTACCTTCTATCTCATTGCGGTTTCCTTTTGATCCCTTTGAATCGAAGAGCGATTCTGAGTAAGTCAGCCTGATAGTGCTTCCTTTTCCCCCGGAAACTATAAGCTCCGGATATCCGGTTGTAAGATGTTCCTGGTCAAAAAGTATTGTGATCTTCCTGCTTGCCGGGATAGACAATGTTGACTTTCCTTTAAGAAAATCATCAGGCACCGGATCGCCGGTTGTACGTCTTACCGAGACAAATTGCTGATGTTTCTGCTCCATAAGAGGTATTCTTCGGGGTGAGAGTTCCCAGTTGATATCTGTCCCTACACCGTGAGCATGAGCTGCATCGAGTATTCTTGCTATTAGCCAGTTATGGTCATCATAACCGGGTTTCTCCCAGTTCCAGGGCTATAGAGCTGCATCGACCTTATCGCATGGTCCTACTACAACGAATTGCCCGCTTGTTTGCTTGCCTCCCGCCGCAGCCGGTGAGTAGGCTGCATTCTTTATTACTTTCCATGATGTATTGGTATTTACAATTTCTTCTGCCGGTGAGTTTCCCTGTACAATGAATGCAGTCTTAATTGAGAACTGAGCCCATGGTTTTAAATCTCCGAAATTCCATACCTCTGAGGCGATAGTGTTTTTCCCAGCTATCAAAAAGGGTGCAATATCGATACTCTCATAGTGCCAATGCTCAAGATCAGCACGTTCGGGTCCAAAACAAACTGCCTTTCCATTAACAAACAGACGATATCTGTTATCAGCTGAGATGTGAATAATGAATTCCCCGGGTTTATCTTTCAGATCAAAATTTTTCCTGAAATTATAAACACCGTAGTTGACAACAGATTCCAGGGGATGAGCGATCCATTGTGCTGTCCATCGGCCTGTAAGCAACGCTGGATTGATCTTTTCCATTCTGACCTGTTGTACTTCCTGTGCTGTCACATTTACATTGATCATTACGATCAGTATTATTCCGGTTATTGAGCGCATAATAAAAAATTTAATTTTTTTCCTGACTCAGCTAAATTACCAAATATATCTTCTAAATAAATTATCTTTTACACTATGTCATTCAGATTTCTTAAATTGAACTCCTTAAATTGTTTTTTGCTTCTTTTAATATTTTAATTATCTGTTATGAAATTCAAACTTATTCTGATGCTGTCTGTAATATCTTTCAGGGCATCATTTGGTCAACCTGAGATGCTGATTTATCATGATATAAAAACTGATGCAGCAGGCAAAATTATTCCTTGGTTCAGCGCTGAACCAGGGACCGCTTACAGCTATGTTATTCAGTCTGTATGGCACTTCTGGGATACCATGAGGGTTGATATGAACGGGCTTCCCTATTATATGAACCATCAGGTTTGGAAGCCAGGGGTAGATGACACCCGAGGCATAGGAGGGGACCAATTCCAGATGGCATTATCTTCCTGGCTTCTTTTATACCAGTTTACGGGTGATGAACGTATTAAAGAAAATATGAAATTTATTGCCGGGTATTATCTTACACATGGTTTTTCTGAAGCCTCAGCAAAATGGCCTGATATTCCATATCCCTACAATACATTAATTTACTCGGGGATTTTTGATGGCGATATGGTAATAGGTAAAAACTATACACAGCCTGATAAAGCCGGATCATTAGGTCTTGAGTTGATCCATCTTTATAAAATAACCGGCACCAAGAGGCATGGACAGACACCTTCCGGTATCTATCTGGAGGCGGCTGTAAACATTGCCAATACTCTTGGCAATCATATTATTGACGGTGATGATAAAAAATCGCCTTTACCTTTTAAAGTGAATGCAGTTACAGGAGATCCGGGCAAATTATTAAGCAATAACGGAGACGGGAGCGTTGCTTCACTGAGCGATTATACGACAAACTGGTCGGGAACTATGGAGCTATTTCTTGAACTTATAAAGATGAATAAAGGGAATGTTTCATTATACCAGCATTCATTTGAAAATCTTCTTTCGTGGATGAAAAAATATCCTCTTAAAAACAACAAATGGGGACCATTTTTTGAAGATGTTCCAGGCTGGAGCGACACTCAGATCAATGCAATTACATTTGCACAATTCATTATGAACCATCAGGAATATTTTCCTGACTGGAAAAATGAAGTGGAGGGGATTTTCAAATGGGTTTATAAAACTCTGGAAAATAAAACATGGGAGAAGTATGGAGTTGTAGTTGTAAATGAGCAAACGGCTTACCGTGTCCCTGGCAACAGCCATACATCCCGTGAGGCGTCAGCTGAATTGCAGTATGTCTCATTAACAGGTGACACAATCAGAAAGCAAAATGCAATACGGCAACTGAACTGGGCAACCTACATGGTTGATTACGACGGAAAGAACCGATATCCTCAGGATGAGCACTGGCTTACAGACGGATATGGAGATTATGTCCGTCATTTTCTGAGGGCAATGGGGGCTCTTCCGGAACTGGCTCCTTCAGATGAAGAACATATTCTCTTCTCTTCTTCGGTTGTTCAGGAAGTCGAATATAAAAACAGAACAGGCGCAAATTATATGAGCAATCCTGATAACCCGGAATTAAAAAATATAAAATTGCGATATACTACTTTTGATAAAAAAGGGACAGAAAAGATCCGCCTTTTGAGTAAGCCATCACAAATCCTCATTGATGGGGCTCCTGTTGCCACATCAGATAATTTATCTATCAACAGTTTTATATGGCAACCCCTGAAAAATGGCGGTATTCTTAGAATCAACAGGATAAATGGAAATGAAGTTACTATAATGGATTAATGATCATACTGCTTCCTATTCTTGTTGTTTAGCTATTATCCTGTCATCATTAATTCTACTGAAGGCAAAATAACTTCTCTTCTGTTGAGTGGTCGCATGTTGCTGATTTTATCTCAGACTTTATGAACTTTTAAAAACTGATTTTCTTAAGATATCTGGCACTCTTCTTTAAAGTTTCCATACCATTTACGGCATTATCTTTTTCTACAAAGTAGTGTAGAATTCCCTGATCAGCTGCTTCAGAGAAAACAGAAGGGAAATCTATTATACCGCTTCCTACATCAGCGAAAGTCTGCTGAGCATCTCCTGTCATATCCTTAACATGCAGGATGCCATAACGGTTCTTATATTTTTTCAGAAAATCAACAGGATCAGCTCCGCCCTTTTTAACCCAATAAATATCCATCTCGCATTTTACAAGGTTTTTATCAGTATGGTTCATCAGCCAGTCAAATGGCAGGCCTTCCTCCATTGGAATAAATTCCTTGTTGTGATTATGCCAGCAAAAGATGAGTCCCCGTTTTTTACATATCTCCCCGATCTTGTTTAAAATTTCTGCTGTATTTTTGCAGTCTTCCAGGCTAAATGGCCCTCCGACCAGCCATGGCCAGTAAACGACGGCATACTTAAGCTCCATGGCATTTAGATTATCAAGGGATTTGTTAACTGCGTCCAAATCCTTTGAGAATGCAGCTCCCCCTGCAACAGGTTTTATACCGATTTCGCTGCAATCTTTAAGGAACGTTTTTGCAGATGCTCCCCTGAAACTACCAATCTCGATTTCAGTATAACCGTATTTTACAGTTTCCCTTAAAGCGCTTTTCCAGTCTGTTTTAAGTTCTTTATCAATAATTCCTTCGATAAAACCTATGTTCTTAAGTTTCCTGGTGCCCTCAGTTCCGAGTGCATGAAACGGATTAACTGCAATGGCTGTTACGGCTCCGGCAGTTAAAGTCTGAATAAATTTCCTTCTGGTAAACATCTTAATGAATATTGATTATAATTTAAATCTTTGGGAATGACCATGGCGCCCGGTATTCCGGTTTAATGTGTGTATTAGCTTTTTCACTGTTGGTAAAGTGTCCGTTTGCGTCGTCCCATAGAAGTACCGGTTCTCCGGTTCTTGCGCAAATGTTAGGGATGTGGGCGTGAAATGCAGCGACCCTTCCAAGTTCAGGCGGACAGGCCGGTGTTTTGCGCGATTTGATGGAATCGAGGAAGTTTCTTGCATGTTGAGGATGAGATTCTTTGCCTTCTTTGAAAGATTTAGCACCGGTTTTACCGGTTTTCTTTTCATCATCCCATTCAGGAAAGACCTGATAACTGTTTCTGTCAGTTACTATGGTTGCCTTTTCTCCTATGAAAGCCAATCCATAAAGTTTTTCGTAAGGACCCTGCTGAACTCCTGCAGTCATATCCCAGTTAATCACATAATCTTTTTTAGGATAGGATACAGTCATAGTATCGAATGTTTCACGTTCTTTTTTTTCTGTGGAGGAATTGGCAGCATATGTGAGTACCTGCGAGGGAGCTTCTGTCAGATCTTTTGCCCAAAGTGCCATATCAAGAAGATGTACACCCCAGTCCGACATCAGGCCGCCTCCATAATCCCAGTAATGGCGCCACGAAC
This sequence comes from Bacteroidales bacterium, assembly GCA_003157075.1. Classification (GTDB taxonomy): domain Bacteria; phylum Bacteroidota; class Bacteroidia; order Bacteroidales; family VadinHA17; genus LD21. The sequence continues at coordinate 8,435 of PMIL01000107.1, forward strand.
CATGAAAACGATTCATGTTGAACGGACGCAAAGGAGCAGGACCGAGCCACATATCATAATCTACGCCTTCAGGGACTGGGCCATCTTCAACAGGAACTGAGCCGGTACCATAGTTGAAATTGCCCCAGACATTGACTTTCCTGAGTCTTCCGATTGTTCCGTCTTTGATTATTCTCATGGTTTCCTGGAAAACAAAGCCACTGCGTTGTTGCTGTCCGACCTGAACAATTCTTTTGTAGTAATTTGAGGCTTTGACCATTATATTGCATTCAGCAATAGAGTTTGCCATAGGCTTTTCGACATAGACATCCTTGCCGGCCTGACAGGCATACACAAGCTGGAGGCAATGCCAGTGATCAGGAGTACCGATGATTACTGCATCGATGTCCTTCTGTTCCAGCATTTTCCTGAAATCTTTGTAAATTTGCGGATTCTGGTTATACGTTTTCTTAATCTCAGCTGCCCTGTCATTAAGAACTTTTAAATCCACATCACATAATGCAACACATACAGCATCATCATTTTCAAGATGACATTTTAGGTCCCAGAATCCCTGATTTTTGCATCCGATCAGTCCAAGTCGTATTTTATCACTAGGAGCTGCAGCGGAATTCCATATTTCCGACGGAAGAATAGAGAATACGCCTGCACCTACAACAGATGCAGATGTTTTTTGAATAAAATTTCTGCGATTTAGTTTCATTATATTATTGTATAGAATGGTTATGCTTTCTCTCAGGTTTAAATTTAATCTTATATCTGAATTGTTCTTCGGTTTGATTCTGGCTATATTAGCTCACTCATTTTAGAATCAGAGTTTTTTAAGGTCGTTCTTATTGAATCTTTATAATCATTGACCCAGAATGCCAGTAATATCAGTAAAACTATTAATGTGAGTGAATTTTAAAAATTCATCTGGCCCGGGATTATTTTCAATACTTTAATGACCTTTTTTTGTAATTATTTCAACAATCCCTGAATTATTCAATCCGGTGAATCTTTGAATATCAATTGGATCTGTGTATACATTTACTTTGTCTATTTCGGTGACAGGAATAGAGTTCAGGATTCCTGCATCTGTACCCACCTTTACTCCGTCAATAACGATTAAGGCTCCATCCTGGTAACTGAAGGAATTGATTCCGATACTTGCAAAAACTATTTTGTTCCCCATGAGCTGATAAGGTTTGGCTCGCCTGATAATATCAAATATATTTTGATCAGGTGTGTAGCCATCTTTCTTAAAATTAACTATTGCTTCTTTCTTATTGCTTGTTTTTATGGCTCTCACAGCCATCCACAAGGTGCCTGGTAGTTTAATTTCGACCATTCCGAAATAAACACCTTCAATCTTTTTTATGGTCATATTCCATGTATCAATCAATTCCAGATCAAACTTCACATCTTTTGGAAGATGTAGCCGGGCTGATTTTTGCTGAGAATTACCATAATAGATTAAATAGTACTCCTTGTCTTTTATCAATTGCATTTCTTTATTCCATAAATTGTGAAGAGGATATACACTGTCAACAGGCCGTTCATTCATAATTTTTTGAAGAAAAGCAATACGTTCAGGACTTTTGCCATATAGCGCACCACCTTTGGACCACCAGAGAATATTTTGCTTCTGCATATATGTTTCTCCGTGGGTACAGTATCCGCCTCTGCAGTAAACCTGCCAGAAACGACTAGTCATCTCTTCCGGGGTAAGGTTTCCCCAATCATTCGGGATATCACCTTCATAAACACATTCATCAATTATAACAGGTTTGCTGTATGATTCCCTCCATTCCTGGATATGGAAAAAGTCGGTTGTCTGAACGCTCAGGTGAGTGATGTAAGATTTTGATACATCATACCACTTCATGCCATTGTGTATTGACCGCAAATGATGATAAGGATCATTTTTCTCTATTATTCTGAATAATCTGTCCCAGTCTTCAGCAGATTTACTCTGGACCATGTCCCATTCATTAGCCATACTCCACCATACATTGTGATAAGCTGAAAGTCGTGCTACCAGATAACGCATATATCTTTCATTTGCATCACGGGGCATATTATCAAACCCCCATTTGCCTCCATCGTAGGGATGAAAAACTATGACGTCTGCTTCTATTCCCAAATCAGCAAGCCTAGCTATTTTATCCTCAAAATATTGAAAATATTCAGGGTTGAATTTTGAGAAATCCCATCCCTTTTCTTTTGAACCCTCAAATGGATAGCAAAACGGTTCATTCTGAATATATACATCATACTGTTTTGGGAAGAGGCACATTCTGATTTTGTTGAAGGCAGTTTTCTGTAAAGTCTTCAGCGTTCTGTTCACCATTTCATCACCCTGCCAGACCCATGCATAACAGGTGGTTCCTATCGGGTAATAAGGTGTCCCGTCTGCATATCCAAAGTCAAATTTATTGCGCACATATACTGGTCCGTGATTCCCTTTCTGGGCTGAAATACATTCAAATTTTCCTGTTTTTGCATTTAAACTGTCTGTATTGCTGTTTGTTGTATACGACCATTCTCCTAAGGAGTCGGGCATAAACCTTATAAGATATTCACCGTTTCCATTGTAGAATCCTTCCTGTTGAACAATATGTCCATTGTGTTTGAAAACAGCTGACAGGCTTACTTCGGTAAATGGATTATTGAGCGTTGTTCCTTTCAATTTAATTTCAAATAATCCCCATCGCGGAACCTCTGTGATCCCGATAGATTTTATTGCTGAACCTGTCAAAATCAACAGGAAAATCTGAATGTATAACTTTTTTATCATCTTTTTTTGAATTATAAAGCCGAAATGATGTATTGTGATTTCTGCAAATCTTTAAAAACTCCCAGAATAATATATTGCAGAATTTGTTTTACTGTTGACATAATTTTTTCTCTTATTTGCCATGTATATAAGTAAATGCTGAATAAGTGGTAGTCCATTCAGAAAACAAATTTAAAAGTCGATTTCGGTCTATTAAAATCTCTTGAGCTACCATGCTTTAATATTATAAAATCATAACTGTAATTTAATTATCGAGGTAAGGTTTGAAGATTCTTATTTCAGTGAAAAGTCACTTCCATCTGTGCCCTCGCCGTCTGGTCCTGTTACGGATCCCTTAATGTAAAAAGAAAAATCGGAATATGGCGGTTCTGCATTGGGAAAAGTACATTTCATTCTTCATTTATCCAGGGTTTTGAATGTTTTACCTGTATCATGGCAGGCAATTCCCAGGGCCATTTCTTTCCGGAGTTATTATAAGGACGGGTAATGAAATGACATCCCTGAAAAGAGGAAGGAGGCTATCCATCAACAAATACCTTCAGCGAATCTGTGAAATATATTCCTGATTTCTCAGCAATCACCTCTGCTTTGTTGCCATAAAATGGCAAGATCAGAGTATCTACGTTGAAAATGAAATCCTTTTCACTTAAAGGCGGAATATAGTCAAGCTCATTACCTATGACCCACATGAATACTGCAGGATGATTTTTTATCCTTTCAATAATTGTAATGATTTTTTCTGTTTGTTTCCGGATTTCGGAAGTATCGTTGTAGTTCATACCATCGCGTTCTGCACGTGCAGGCAGATTCCCCAGCGCGTTCAGTTTCAGATTGGAAACATTGTCTAGTTATTCTTTTTTGAACCCGGTTCGGATTGAATTACCTCCATTCTCTTTTATCTTTTCGAGATAAGAGTCTCCTACGACTCCTTTGACATAAAAAGGATGTCCGCTTACAAGAAGCTGCCAGCCTGAATTTCCCTTTTTAATTGTAACAGCGCTTACTTGTCCGTTGGTTTCAATTATGGAAAAACAAACTAAAAATGAAAAGGTCAGGACTATTGATTTCTTTACTGGCATATAATGAGCATTAGTGTTTAAGATACTTCTTCAATATATCGGCTGCACCCCGACAAGAAATTCCTGCCGGCCAGTGACCTGCATATTCAGATATTCAGTTGCCTTTGAATCAGTGATGGAGACCAAACCAGCGGGTTGGACAAGGAGGAGAAATAGAACGGTTTTTTTCACGGATGAATATTTTACGAAAATTTAAAGCAGGAATTACCTTTATGGGTCTCATTATATATGACACAGACAATGTTAACTGGGTTGCCTGCCTATTAATTATTGTTTGACACCAGGTTGAAATCCTGACAGGTTATCTATATCGCGTTAATTATCAGCCAGGTTAACAAAACCAGAAGCAATCGAATATTTGGATTATTCGGTGATTTGATTTTAAAATTGCAGTTTTGTACCCGCTAATTCATCGAAATAGTATGTGCCTTTCCCGGGTTCATCCGTTCTTCCGCCAATGTAAATAGCCACTTCAATTACTGCTTCGGGCTTGAATGCCGGACTGACATCCGGAGAATCGGCATATTTGGTGTTGTGTTTCAGGTTGAAAAAAGGAATGGTCACCCAACGCCCTTCGGTGTTGCCCGTCTCTGTCAGGTAAGTGTATTCCCACAAATCGTGGATATTTTTGCCGTCCTTGTTGGCAATATTTAGCTGAAAAGTCATTTCACGGCCGGAGCCATCGGGTTTGAACCAGAACTGAACGCCATTGCAGCCGCTCAAATCCCATTTATCAACCCGGCAGAACGGAACGTAAAATTGGTCGTCAGATTTTGTTGTTGAGTAATCACATTTCAGGCTGTATTTTCCGCCTGCTTTGATATTTGGTTCCAGAGTCCTGGTATTGGGTGCACCATGGCCGGGTTTGTACCAGGCCTTAGCCAGTTGTTCGTTGCCGGAATAGTTGTCAAAATTGTCGATTACTTTTAATCCGACTGGATTTGGAGGCGTTTCCGATTTTGTAGCAGTGGCTTTTTTGCTATCCGGAGTCTTCAGTTTGATATTCCTGAAATCAATCGGCTGACCTTCGGCCTGAAGAGCAATGTAACCATCTTGCAACAGTGTTCCTTCAGGAACCGGATAGTTCTCGGGAAGCAGAAATCCGCCGACCCGGGGTTCTGAAGTAACCAATACGGTATCACCATTCACGATGTTGATGATTTCCTTTCCGGAGTGAACCACAATATCCAGATTGACCCATTCACCATTATTATAGTATTTCGAACTGGCATTGATGCAATGCTCGCTGGTTCGAGCACCTTTGACTGAAATGGTCGTTCCCGGAGTGCAGATGTTGCCTGTGGTCTGTTTCAATTTGTCGGTACAACCAAGCAATTGTACCTCAATTGAAACCGGCCAGTTCTCAGTCACATCCATACTTTCTGGCGATTGCGAACAAACCATAACTCCGCTGTTTCGGATGCAATACGAAGGTGCATCGGGCAACAGTTCTCCTACAAAACGATATTCCACATGCAGGATGAATGACGATAATTTTTCCTTATAAAAAAGGTGTCCGAAGCGCCCATTGAAGGCAGCAAATTTGCTGTAGTCCACTTTCAGGATCCCATTTTCAACCCGGAATCCGTGAAGAGGGTTTTCTCCGGCTTTATACCCGGTTACTTTCGGTGTCCATCCATCAAGATTTTTACCGTTGAAGATGGATATCCACTTTCCTTCTTTCTGATCAGTTTTGGATTGTGAATAACCGTCCAGGAAAAGGATGGAGAGCATTAAAATTACGAAAATAAAAAAGTTCCGTTTCATAGGTCAGATTATTAGTATTATTTCAGATTCAGTACCTTATGATAAATGTTTGACTTTATGCAATTTTTGAATTTACAGTTTTCGACGTATTGAGCCAATGCTTCGCTGGTTTTTCCATTGTCGGGCCTGGCTTTGACTTTTTCTTCCCATTCTTTGTATATTCCATTTGCATAATTTTGCACTAAAACAAAGTTCACCGGCTGCTTAATCTGTACAATGCAATGATCGTTATTCATCTTTTTGTAGGTCCATAAACACCATCCGAAACCTTCATTTTGAAATTCTGACCGTAATGAATCGACCAATTCAGGTTCTTTTTCGCCAAATTCGCCCAGCCACAGAGGCACATTGTATTTCCTGCTAAACTTACTGAAGTAGTCGAATGAGCAATATCCTTCGTTTTGCGAATATAGATGTGTGGTATAAACCAGTTTATCGTCGAACGGTTTGCCAAAAACATCAAAATTCCGGTTCCAGAATGCACCTGCCAGAAACAAAATATGGTTTTTATCGACTTTCCGGATTTCAGAAGTCAGTCGTTTGTAAAAAGGCTCAAGTCGTTTATTCACCCGGCTTGTATCACAATACTGATGAATTGGCTCTCCCAGGAGATCATATCCGATAACTGTGGGTTCGTTGCTGTATTTTCTGGCAATATCAGTCCATATTTTAATCGTAAGCTGGCGGCTTTCTTCCCCGGAATCTTCGAATAGCCAAGGCCATGTATACCCATCGTCGGAATTCCATCCGGCCTGCGATCCCGGTGCGCAATGCATATCGAGAATCACCCCGATACCTTCTTCCCTGCACCATTTTACAGCACGGTCGAGCAAGGTGAAACCCCTTGGCTCATAACTGCCGAGGTAATATTCGTTCACGAACAAACGGTAGTCAAACGGAATCCTGACCGAATTAAACCCCAACTTTTTTATATATTGAATATCCTGTTCTGTAATGAAATTATCCTGATAACTTACCCAGAACTTGCGGGCTTCATCGGGCCCGATCAGATCTGCAAAAAGATCAAAATACTGACGTGCTCCATGGATATCCGAAATTCCCCAGGGATATCCTTCAGGTTCGAGCCAGAATCCCAGATTGACCCCACGTAAAATAAGTGGTTTGCCATCGCGCGAGACAATGCTCGGGCCTTTAACACCGACAAATGACTGTGCATTCAATACACAAAGATGGTTTAATGCAATCATTATTACGATTGCGATAAGACAGTATTTCAGGATTTGTTTTTTCAATTTCATCTGAGTAATTTTTTAGTCAGGATGATATTCATTTTAATTAAATCACAGTACAAATTGGCTGATGTACTTTTTACTTAAGTGCAGCGCCTGAATTTTTGTTTCGATGCTCTCTTCATATGCTTTATCCTCTATTTCGATACAAGCCGCTCCTCTGTAATCAACATCTTTCAGCGCCGAAAAGAATTTATTCCAGTCGATATCACCAAGACCTGGCAATTTAGGAGAATGGAATTCCAACGGATATGCCATAATGCCTACCTCTTTTAATTTCTCCGGATAAACTTTCGCATCTTTAATGTGGATATGAAAAAGTTTTTCCCTGAACTCATAAATGGGTTTAATGTAATCCATTTGCATCCAGATCAAATGTGACGGATCGTAATTCAATCCAAAATAGTCACTTGGAATTTCCTGAAACATACGTCGCCAGATGGAAGGTGTTGTGGCCAGATTTTGTCCGCCAGGCCATTCTTTACTTGTAAAAAGCATCGGACAATTTTCAATGCCAACTTTTACCCTGAGTTTTTCAGCATACTGAATTATTGGCTTCCAGATTATTCTGAATTGTTCAAAATTTTCGTCGACAGACCTGAACTGGTCACGCCCTATGAAGGTGTTTATCTGGTTGATACCCAGCAAGGCTGCTGAGTCAATCACTTTTCTGATATGATTTATATAGAATTCCCTCTTGAATCGGTCCGGATCGAGCGGATTTGGGTAATAGCCCAAAGCTGAAATTATGACCCCTTTGTCTTTCAGGTACTGATTGATCTGACTCACTTTTTGATCATCCATATCGTCCACATCAATATGAGTGACACCTGCATATCGTCGTACTGCCTGACCAACCGGCCAACAACAGACTTCAACACAATTATTTTTATTCTCTGATGCATGGTCGATCAATTCTTTAAACTGCAGTTCCGGTAAAATCGCGCTTACATATCCTATTTTCATAATTCTCAGGTTTTAAGTTTAGTCGATTCTAAAGTCTCATCAATCCAGTCAGCCATGCAGCGCTGTGAGGGATCCAGTCCTCGTAGGTTAGCGAATCCGGACCATAGTTGGCTTTTATCGGTGCAGTTTCGTAAACAAACTGTTTCCCAATTGAAAAGCCGTTGCAAATTACACAGTCATTGCGCAATGTTCAGGTAATTCAGTGATCCCCCTATTATTGTTCCCGTTGCAAGGGTAGTAGCTTTTAAAAATTTACGCCTGATGAAGCTGGATCTCATCTTTTTATATTTTTTTGGTTTTCTAGAGTTTATTTCCTATCGAATACCTGGTGGTATTACATAATAATGAACTGTAAACCGACATATACTCTCTGTTAGTGTAGAACTTCAGAAAGATCTGGAGCAAAGGACTGCCGGCTTTTACCTTTAGATGCGCTGCAACCTCTTTATCTGCCAAAACAGCCCGGAGGTCCTGTTCAACTTTGTTGATTTCAATGGAGTAGTTGATGCTAAGGGTTTCAAATAATGAACCCTTTACAAAAGGCTTAGAACAAAACCCTGGAAGATTCATGTTGGGAATAAAGGTGGTTTCAAGCATAACTGGTTCGGCTTCGACACATCTTAGTCTTTTAAGATAAATACAACCGGCTTTCATTTCCAGATCATCAATTGGAAAGCAAAATGGGTCCTCCCATCTGGTGATATGTGGTTTCTTAATCATTATAGTACTTACTGTGAGTTTGTTTTCACTTACGATTTCAGAGAATTCCTTAACGGAAAGTACTCCGAGTGTCCGGCGCATCCTTTTTACAACAATGCTTCCCTTGCCCTTCTTTTTTTGTATATACCCTTCTTTGACCAGTTCACTAAGAGCCTGCCTGACAGTGCTTCGTGTAACTGAATGAATTTGCTGCATATCGCTTTCGGAAGGTAAAAGGGCTCCTACCTTGTATATCCCGGCAATTATCTGTGATTTGATATTTTCCTGCAGTTTCCTGTAAAGTAATTCCATGGCCACAATAATTCTGCCACAATATTACGATTTATTACTTATACGTACAGGTAAATATTTAATTTATTTATTAAATATCTTATATATAACTTATTACTAAATTGCACTTGTCCGTATATGTTTGAATATTTTCAATATTATAATCACTTAGTTATGGTATAGAACAGGCTTTTTAATCTTAAATCACATAAAAATTAATCTGTTGATGTATTGTATTTTCAACTTTTTCTTATGTGACATAATTCTGTGTCGTACAAATAAAACTGTCTCTTACAAATAATAGTTTTTAGCTTGTCTTCTTTTCTTTAACGGCATTTTCAGATGGCGCGATTTCTCCAAAGTAATAATCGGAATAAGTTTTTGTAAACTCAGCTCCGAAGAATACAATCATTGAAGAATATGAGGTCCAAATTAATATAAGTATTATAGATCCTGCTGCTCCATACCCCGAACCCGGATTGGCTTTCCCGAAGTAAAGTCCAAGCGCTGATTTGCCGATGACAAATAAAAATGATGTGACAAAGGCTCCGATCCATACTGATGGCCATTTTATCCTGGCATCAGGTAAAATTTTAAACATCAGCGCAAATAATGAAGTAATTATAGCCAGGGAGAAGATTGTATTGAGTACTTTAAAAAGTACCAGAAAGGATTCTGACCAGTATTGTTGAACCCAGGAACCAATAGCTGATAAGAAGGAAGATAGCACGAGTGAAATAAGTAACAAAAAGGCAATCGATATAATTAAACCAAAGGAAAAAAGTCTTGTTTTTATAAACATCCAGAGATCCGATTTGGTGTCGGAAACCTTTACCTGCCAGATATTGTTTAGGATTTTCTGAAGTTCCACAAATACGGCAGTTGCTCCGATTATTATCGTTGAAATTCCTATAATTGTTGCCATCACCGAATCCTTACTTTTGAGAGACATGATTATCATTTTCTGAATCTGGTCTGCGATGTCGCCTCCCATTACTGAAGCCAGCTGTTGATGCAGATGACCGCTCACTGCATCATCACCAAAAAAATATCCGCCAAATGTTATTACCACTACCAGTAAGCCGGGTATGGCAAATATTGCATTGTAGGCAATGATTGCTCCTTCACGGAATGGGTCATGATCATACCACTTCCTGATAGTGATCATCAGCAATTTACCTAATTTATTGAATTTTATATTTTTCATTGGATAAACTTACTAAGATTGACTTCCCGGCTATTCTCTTTGTTAATTCAAATTCAATTCTGACATTCTGTTTAATGGTTTCCATTCAGCTCATTCATTTGACTGTATGCCTTTTTGAGGTTTTTAGGCATATCTCCTTTGTAATCAATTTTATAGAACGAAAACCCATTGTATGGTACGCTGTACACTGCTTTCTGAAAATGTATTCGGTCTGCAATTTCAGGTTCTTTAAAGAAAGACCGGAACGAGTTTTCCCTCGTCTTAACCAACTGGCTGTATCGGGCCTCTACAATCTTGCTGTCTGCCGATTTATTCTTGCCACTGTCCTGTATGCTGGTTTTTCCAAGAAAAGCATTACACCTTTCCTGTAATGTAAACATCATTGAATCTCCTGCATGATTAGTCAGATAATGAACAAAAATGGAATCCTTTACATTCATTTTATCAACAATTGCAGAATCTTTTATGCTTAATGAANNTATGGATGCTTCCGGATTTTTTTTCAGGAAATCATGCATTTCAGTTAAAAACTCCTTCTGAGCAGGGGAGATAGACGTTTGCCTTGTCGTCCATACTACTGCGAGGAATTTGTCTATCTCGCTTTCTACATGCTTTACATGTGAAATAAAAGGTATGGAAGGAGGTTTGATAAGAATATTGCCGAGAAGTTTAATTACTACATTCCACAGGTTAAATTTCGGATCTTTTAAATCACCTTTTACAGGTATTTCATATTCAATTAAATTGTCGCGTTCACGGATAAATGCAAGGAGGAGAGGTACAGGCAGCCTTTTTGCCTCCTTCCTCTTCAGTCGGACAGCCAGGCGCGGGTCAATTATAACAAGGTGATTATCGCTTTGTATCTTACTGTTCCTCACATTCCATTTACCGTTTAATTCAAGGGTGCCACGGTCTAATGGAAATGAGGTAAAAGTTATAACGTAAGGATTAAACACTGCTATCGGCAGTTTTCTTAAATGATAGCTCAGATCGAATTCCCCGGTATCTTTCGGATTGATACTTAAATCTACTGCCAGATCTCCATATGGTTTAATATTAGATCTGAGAAATATCGCCACCCGCTTGTTTTTCTTGTTGATTGAATCAGCAGTTATATTCAGAGGGTTTGCGGTAATTGAAAATTTTTCATTTAATGAAAAATCATTGAATTGAAAAGATCCATTATAAAGGGCAAGCCTTCCTATTCTGTAATTACTCATAAAGAAATTCTTTGCCAGTACTTTAACATAATCAGCTATCTCAATAATAAGGTTAAACCTGAAGCTGCGCTGAGCATTTACACTCTTTATGTCGGCCCCTCCCTTACCAAACATACGTTCAAGGTTATCCAGATGATCGTATATCTCAAACTTTAAAAATGGCTTAGTAAGAATTACTGAGTCATAGTCATAATCAAAACCTTTGGGAGCCAGTTTTTTTATAATCATAACCAATTTACTGAATGAAACATAATCATCATCAGGAGATTTTCCCAAATGAAAATCATTGATAGAGATCATCCCGCTGGCAATTAAATTTTCTTCATCCGTGATGTTTCCCGTTGTTTTCAGACTGGCATCCAGGTTGGCTGAAAACCTGCCATAGTTGGATAAATCCTTAAGGTACTGCTGAATAATATCCAGATCAAATTTTTTTATATCAAGAGCCATCCGGTAATTAAGGTTTTTTAAATTAATTGAGCCATTACCCTTTACCTCGCCACTGGATGTGCCTGAAATAAATGAAAATTTTATGGCTACCGTATCCACGTTCCACCATTTACCCGGACTATCAATATTCACATTCTTTATAAAATAGTCGATCGGAATTGATTTCTCAACATAATGAAATTCCCCATTTTTAATGCTTATTCTCAGTATGTTGAAATGATGCACTTTCAGTGTATCAGCTTCCGTTTCTTTTGGTGTGAACTTATTAATAAGATCATCAAAATTCATTTGCTTTTTATTCTGAATGATCCGGACCACCGGATTATCGATTGACAGTTTTTTTATCTCATAACTTTTACTTAGGATCTTTAATAAAGCAACACTTACACTTAATTCTTTGGCTGAAAAGAAAATGGTATCTCCTCCGGGTTCAAAGATTTTAAGATTCTTAATGCTGGCATTTCCGGTAAGTGGGTTCAGATATAACCAGCTCATTTTTACCTGCCTGCCGAACCATTTTTCACTATTTTTTTGAATCAGGTATTTTGCGAAGGGAGAAATGAATAATATAACCACTGCTGTTAAAAATAGTATAATACCGGAAGCAATGAGAATCCTCCTTTTTACTTTAACAGATATCCTATCAGAATTTATTTTGGTAGCATTCATAAATAAAATCTAAACCAGGGACTAAAAGTATTGACATCTGCATTCAGGGCTTTTACATAATTCCTGAACAGAATTACATGATTCTCACATTGAAATGATTTTCAGCCAGTATTGATCGTTATCAGGATCGCATGTGGAAGAGTAAAGTACCTGTAGCCGTTAACGTGAGGGAGGTAATAAATCAGAGTGAGATATTACATGTCTGATGAAAGCTTCAGCGTGTTTGCAGCCCCGTTCTGTCCCCCGGAATTTCGATACCTGTTCCTGCAGGGAATAGAACATATCTGGCGATTGTGAGGCATGGGCATAACAGGCTGCACGTTTACGCGATTCAACTGAAGTGATATCTACATAATAAGCAGGTGAAAACATAAAAGTATCTTCTCCGTCGGATACTTCATAGTAATACAGATCAGGATGTTTTGAGGATGAAGATTTTCCGAGTCTCAGCCATGCATCATAAACGAGAGTTGAAATAGCTCTGTGATCACGATGATTGTCGATAGGCCACTGGTTGAAGATAATATCAGGCTGCTCGGATTCAAGAATCCTGTAAAACTCGTCATAATGAGAAGCGTCTACAACAGACTGACCGTCAATCTGGGATGCGAATATTGCCCGTGCCTTAAGCATTTTGCACGCATTCAATGCTTCCGCTGTCCGTATCGTGGCGGCTTCTTTACCTGATTTTCCATCAATCCCGCCCTCTCCACGATTAAGATAAAGAAATACCACTTCATGACCCGCGTCAGCATAAAGTGCGGCTGTTCCTCCGCATCCATATTCCGGGTCGCCCGGGTGACCGCCTGTAATAACGATCTTCAGTTTTTTATCAGCCTGTGAATCATCAGGACGCCAGGGTGAAGTATGGTTCGTTACGCCAACCCCTTGAAGACCAATGAGCGCAGCGCCGCCGACAGCATTTGTAAGGAAATCGCGTCTTGTTTGTGCTTTCTTTCTTATCATATTCATTCACCAATTATCCGCTGGTGAAATCAAAAATAGGAATTATTTTTCTTTACTTTATAATAATTGCATCAGGCTTTTATATATTTTTACTTTAAACCTGGTAAAATCCTAATGATGAAGAAATTGTTCATTTGCCTGTCCGCCGTTCTGTGCTGGATCTTTTTCGCATGCTCTCCAAACACTGAATATACCGGGTCTGTTAAGGACCGCTCTGTCCCATTTGACCTCGGATGGAAATTTATTCGTGACAGTGTGCCCGGAGCTGAAGCCACTTCTTATAACGACTCTTCCTGGAGAAACATTGATCTTCCTCATGACTGGAGCATTGAGAATATTCCGGATAATGATAAGGATGAGCATATTGGTCCCTTTTCCAAAAGCAGTGAAGGCGGGACCGCTACAGGGCAAGTCAGGGGAGGCACTGGCTGGTACAGGAAACATTTTACAGTCGATCCATCATATAATACCAGGCATATCTTACTTTGCTTCGACGGTGTTTATATGATCGCAAACGTTTGGGTAAACGGGAACAAGGCCGGAAATCATGTTTACGGATATACTCCTTTTTCATTTGATATTGGAAAGATGCTTCATCCCGGTACAGATAATGTTATTGCTGTTGAGGTAAAGAATCCCGGGAAAAACAGTCGCTGGTACAGCGGATCAGGAATTTACCGTCATATATGGCTTACGGTCACAAATCCTCTCAGGGTTGAGGAAAATGGAGTGTTTATTACAACTTCATTACCTTCAAAAGATACTGCCCGGGTTCATTTTAGTATAGCGATAAATAATGGGAACTCCTCTGACGCCGAGGCAAAGATTGTCACTTTCGTTAATGATTCCGAAGGGAGACTGATAGATAAGACTGAAAACATGATTAAAGTCGGATCAAATCATCTAAGTTCTTTCGAACAGTCATTGAAGATAATTTCACCCGATCTTTGGTCCCCCGATAAGCCTGCTTTATATGAGGCAACAGTACAGGTTTTTTCAGGAGGAAAGCTGACCGATAGCTATTCCACTCAGTTTGGAGTAAGAAGTATCAGTTTCAGTGCCGGCAAGGGTTTTCTTCTGAACGGAGCCGGATTTAAAATGAAGGGCGCCTGCATGCATCACGACAATGGTTTGCTGGGTTCTGCAACCTTCGATCGTGCAGAGGAACGCCGCATCGCGATTATGAAATCGAATGGCTACAACGCCATCCGCACAAGTCACAACCCTCCGTCAAAACAATTTCTCGATGCCTGTGACCGTCTTGGGATGCTGGTAATCGATGAAGCATTCGATATGTGGGAATATCCAAAAAATCCTATGGATTATAGTATATATTTCAAAGCTAATTGGAAAAGCGATCTGGAATCAATTATTCTCCGTGACCGTAACCACCCAAGTGTAATTATCTGGAGCATAGGAAATGAGATTCATGAACGTGCCGATACCTCAGGCCGGCGTATTGCCAGACAACTAACGGCAACAGTGAAAGCATTGGATAATACACGTCCTGTTACAGCAGCGGTTTGCCTGTTCTGGGAGCCGCCTGTTATGGACTGGTCTGCATCCGAAAAGGCTTTTGAGAGCGTTGACGTCTGCGGCTATAACTATAAATGGAGTGAATATGAAAACGACCATAAAAAATTTCCTGAAAGGGTCATGATCGGAACAGAATCTTTCCCGCTTGAAGCCTTCGAAAACTGGCAACAGGTAGAAAAAAATTCATGGGTGGCTGGTGATTTTGTCTGGACAGGTTTGGACTATCTCGGAGAAGTTGGAATCGGTCATTCATGTTATGATAAGAAAGATGATCTGTCCGCAGTCCCGTGGCCCTGGTATAATTCCTGGTGTGGTGATATAGATATCTGCGGACAAAAGAAGGCTCAGTCATTTTTCCGGGATGTAGTCTGGAAAAGGAGCAGGCTGGAAATGGCGGTTCATGAACCAATACCGGCTGGCAAAAAAGAGAGACTCTCAAACTGGGGATGGCCTGCTGAATTTCAGAGCTGGACGTGGCCAGGCAATGAAGGAAAAATGATGCAGGTATCAGTTTATTCTGATTGTCAGGAAGTTCGTCTTGAATTAAATGGTAAGATTATCGGCAAAAAACCGGTATCGGAAAAGACAAAGCTGACAGCTAAATTTGATGTTCCATATTCAGCAGGTGAACTAAAGGCGATTGGAATAACGGATGGCAAGGAAGTAGCAACCAGGGTATTCAAAACATCCGGAAAGCCGGCTGCTCTGAGACTGATTGCCGATCGTAACCAGATTCTGGCTGACCGTAACGACCTTGCTTATGTCACAGTTGAAGTTATGGACAATTCAGGAAACCTTATTCCAAATGCTGCCATAAAAGTCAGTCTGGCCGTAACAGGAGATGGGGAACTGGTGGCCTCAGGGAATGCCGCACCAAATGATATGGAAAGCTTTCGAAATGCAAAATGCAAGACCTATAACGGAAGATGCATGGCCATTATCAGACCATTTTCCAGAGCAGGCAGTATTAAATTATCCGCAGAAGCTGAAGGGTTACCTGAAAGTAATGTCAAAATTGATACAAAATAATGTAGCATTTCAGCTCTTCAGAATAACTGTCATTTCAAAATAATTATGGAGTATAAAATAGCTTTCACTGAATGAAAAGGTCATTTCTGTTCTTATGGTTTGCACTCTTGTTATCTGCTTCAGCTAGCTCTCAGAAGAGCGTGTCTCATGGCCGGTTAAAAGTGTCGGATAACGGGCATTTCCTGGCTTATGAAGACGGGTCTCCGTTTTTTTGGATGGGCGACACAGGATGGGAATTATTTCATAGGCTGGACAGGAAAGAAGCTGTCAGCTATCTGAAAAAACGGAAAGAACAGGGATTCAATGTTATCCAGGCTGTATTGCTTTCAGAGTTTGAGGGGTTAACGGTGCCGAATGCTTATGGGGCTTTACCTTTAATTGACAATGATCCCTCAAAACTGAAAATAACCCCGGGAAATGATACCCTGATAACCGCTGAGTATGATTACTGGGACCATTGTGATTTTATTATCAAAAAAGCAGAGGAGATGGGTATTTACATCGGGCTGCTTCCATGCTGGGGTGAATATGTAATTCCACGAGAAGGGAGGGCAATCTTTAATACTATAGATCAGGCATACTCATATGGTAATAATCTTGGCAAAAGATATCATGCCCAGAGAAATATTATATGGATTTTGGGAGGAGATCGTTTGCCGGATGAACGGATAAATGGTATGGAATTATGGAGGGCGATGGCAAAGGGAATCGCAGATGGAACTAATGGTAAATATGATAAAGCCGGAGTAACAGATTATTCCACCACACTGATGACTTATCACTGTTTTTCATCCTCATCGCAATGGTTCCAGCATGATGACTGGCTTGATTTTAATATGTGGGGATCATATCACTCTGATTATAGTATAACAAAAGCCTATGAACAATCATTATCCGACTGGGCTGTATCTGATCCGAAACCCACAATTAACGGAGAACCGGCTTATGAAGAACATGCCGTCAACTGGTTAGAAAACAATGGCATATTCATGGCATATGATGTGAGACAATCAGCTTACTGGTCAGTTCTTGGTGGAGCTTTTGGCCATACTTATGGCTGCAATCCAGTCTGGCAGTTTTATGATAAGAACAGAAAACCGATTACGTTTGTCAACAACTACTGGGAAACAGCTCTTAATGATGAAGGGGCAAATCAGATGAAATATCTGAAAAACCTGATTGAGTCAAGACCAATGCTAAAACGTGTGCCTGACCAATCCTTAATTCTGAAAGGAGCAGGAACCGGCTCAAACCATTGCGTGGCTTCACGAGGCGAAAATTATTTATTTGTTTATATACCAACCGGTTATCCTGTTACAATTCAAATGGGAAAGATTTCAGGAGATTCAGTTAAAGCTAGCTGGTATAATCCGCGTAATGGGGAAACAACAGAAATTGGAATGTATAAAAACTCAGGTGAGAAAGAATTTATTCCCAATGGCATTTCAAAGCAACTGGAATGGCTAAAAACCGGTAGGGGCTGTGACTGGATACTCATCCTGGATGGTAAATCGGATTAAAGGAAGTGGACTTGAAGCCTTTATTCGGAAGAGGATATCATAAGCTGTATTACCGGAATTATTGATATATTCAATCCGTGAAGTAAAAATTAAGAGATATGAAAAGTCTGAAGTTTGTCTGGATTTTTGTTCTGTCTTGTTTAAATGGATCATATTCCAGTGCCCAGTTAAAACCTGATACTCTGCGGTTTGAACCATTTATATGGAAATCAGAAGTTCCTGCAGATTCTCCATTCCAACAATCGAAAGAGCTTATAGGAATTAAATTTTTAGGTATTAAAAGCGGTTTCCATTTTGGAGATACCTGGTATCCTTCCTGGGCAGATGACGATAAGTTGTACTCCCCCTGGACTGATGGGAGCTGCTGGAGATTAGAGGGGAGCTCTGAAAATTCAAATTCAGGGGATGGAGATCATGCAACGACAGGTCAGGCGGTTATCGAAGGAGATGATCCCCTCTCTCTGAAAGTATTTAGCTTAGGAATAAACAAGGCTTCTTCATTGCCTTATCAAGGAAGATATCCCTGCGGAAGCCTTTTTTATAAAGGGGTATGGTATTATGGCACATATTGTCTTGGTCCGGCCGGAAGTGCAAAATATGGAGATAAAACATATAATTGGCCATGGATGGGAGCATTTGTAGGTTTTCGTTATTCAACTGATCACGGTCTGAAATGGATTGATTGCCCGTTAATTCCCGAAAAATCTCTATTCCGCGAAACCGGCATTAATGGTTATCCTGTTAAAATCGGATCCCCTCACTTTGTCGATTTTGGTAAAAATATGGAACATTCGCCGGATGGAAAAGCTTACCTGATAGCCCATGGCGCAGATATTACGGATAAAAAATGGCGTTTTTGGAACGATAGCTGGATAACAGGGGATCAGATTTATTTATTAAGAGTAGTGCCAACTATCGAAAACATCAATGACG
>PMIL01000107.1:26823-37978 GCA_003157075.1 Bacteroidales bacterium
TAACTGACGGTGGCAATACATGTGCAAAGATGAATACTTATATTCTTGAATCAGAAAATATTACTGGCCCATGGAAGTTAATAACTTATATGAAAGATTTTGGAGAACAAGCTTATTTTGTAAATATTCCTTCAAAATTTTTGAGCAAGGATGGCAAAACCGCGTGGTTACTTTATTCAGCTAATTTCGCCCCCGATTGGAATGGTATGAAAATAAAAGCAAATCCGCCTGGCTCGCACTATGGTATGATTTTTCAGAAAATTGAGTTGCTGACAAAGTAAAAATAACTTTTTTAATGTTAGTAGTAAAATGCGGAACCTTCTGATTCTGATTCTTATTGCATCATTCTTTTCAGGATGTAAGAAAAAGCAATCATTAATTGTTACAAAGAATAATCTGATAGAGATTACTATGCTGAATTCAGAAGAAGGCCTCTGGCAGTATACGATTGTAAAAACGGGAAAGACCTTCGCATTTCAGCCTCCACAATTTGAAATTGATGGAAATCACTATACTGCATTACTGTCTTCTGTAAGACTTGATGATCATCCTCAACTACTAAAAAACGGTGTGAAAGTCTTTTCGGTTACAGGTAGTTTTTTGCAGATTCCCGATATTTCGATGTCGATCTCATTTCAAGTTTCGGAAAAGAATCCGATAGTGAGATTCAGGTATGAAATCTTCAGTCAGTCAGAACATAAACTAACCAAAAATAACGGCAGGGATCAGATTAACTACTTTCAAGTCTCTTTAAACGGATATCCATCAGTTAAAGAAATCAGATTTTCTGAGTTTAATGAAATGGTTCACAGTTTTTGCCTCTCTGAGCGTGTCATAGAACCGAATTACTTTACTGACAGCATTAGTGTCATGGGACCTCTGATAACTGCCTCTGACAATAAAAATTCATTCATTATCGGATATGAACATGGATCACAGATACCGGATAAATTCCTTGAATACAATCTTTTACCGGACAATTCTGTAAAGCTTCAGGCATATAAGGGCAATTATTACAAGGGTTATAAGATAAACAAAACCCGGTCGTTCCAGACCATTTGGTTTGAAATCGGTGCTGTTGCGGGGGATGAAACTCTGATAGCTTCAACCTACCGTGATTTCATTTTACATTTTATGAGCCAGAATACGGAGAGCCGCAAACCTTATATCTTTTACAATACATGGAATTTTCAGGAGCGGAACAGGAATTGGTACAAAAAACCTTATCTGGCTGATATGACGCTTGAGAGGATGATGAAGGAAATTGATGTGGCTCATCAGATGGGTATTGAAGTTTTTGTTATCGATGCGGGCTGGTTTGAAAAAACCGGAGACTGGAACCCCAACCTTAAACGTTTTCCTGATGGTTTAAAGAGTATCAGTAATAAGCTGAAAGAAAATGGAATGAAACTTGGTTTATGGTTCAATCCGACAGTGGCAGCTGTTTCTAGCAAAATGCTTAAAGCCCATCGAGATTGTGTCCGTACAATGAACGGAAATGAAGGTAAACCGTTTCCAATATGGGAAACGGAAGAAAGTTATGGTATGTGTCTTGTTAGTTCGTACCGTGATGCCTTTGCTGATGAGTTGATACGCCTGAATAAAGAACTTGGTGTAACATATTTCAAATGGGATGCTATAGGTCAGTATGAGTGTAACGATCCCCGCCATTTTCATGGAAATGAAGAAAATACCTCTCAGGAAAGGCTGGAATCGTACGCTTTTGAAATAGGCCGTTCAATGAGCTATGTGGTTGATAAACTTGCTAAAGAGTGTCCGGATGCGATTGTTGATTTTGATATCACAGAAGGTGGGCGATCAGTCGGTCTTGGTTTTCTTTCTTCGGGGAAATATTTTCTGATCAATAATGGTCCTTACTTTTTAAATTACGATATACCTTTTGATCATGAAAATGGCCAGTGGAATATATTCTTTTATCCGGGACCGGCACGGACGTGGATTTGCCGTACCCCTCTGACATTTGATAAATGGATACCGACATCTCTATTCCTGACACACTATCTACCCGATGATCCTTACGAAAATCAGTCGATTACAGTGGCATCGTTGATTTTAGGACAAAATGGTATATGGGGAGATCTTCCTAAAATCTCAAAACAGGGAATTGATTTCTTCCAAAAATCGCTTGGATTTTATAAACAGATCAGATATGATATGACTGAATCGGCATTGATCAGGGATGGAGCGGTGGGAGGAAGTCCTGAAAATTATGAAAAAATCAACTCAGAAACAGGCAAAGGGGCTGTTGTTGTTTTTTCGGGTCATCCTGGAAGTTATTCATATATAACAAGAAAGATACCTGATCAAAAATCATGGGAAACGAAGGGAGTTGATCTTTCATTCGACAAGGAAGGACATGCCATTATACATTCAACATTTTTAAAAGCGGAAGCAAAAATAATTTTCTTTGGAGTGGATACTCTTAAGAATTAA
This sequence comes from Bacteroidales bacterium, assembly GCA_003157075.1. Lineage (GTDB taxonomy): Bacteria > Bacteroidota > Bacteroidia > Bacteroidales > VadinHA17 > LD21. Next base: position 29,278 of record PMIL01000107.1, read on the forward strand.
TTTTTCTCAATGCAACTTTTTATTAATGAAGACAAGGAATAAAGATATATTTTGCCGAATGAAACTAAATATTAAACAGATCATGTTACAATTAATCAAATTCAGGAACAGGATCAGGAAGATCTTAACAATTTCTCTCTTGCTTATATGTGTCACTGGTATCAAGGCTCAGCCAAAGAGATTCAGTACTGTCTTATATGGTGTTGCATATTACCATGAATACATGCCATATGATCGGCTTGAAAAAGACGTTCAGCTTATGCAGGATGCAGGTATTTCCGTTGTTCGTCTGGGTGAATCGACATGGAGCCTTTTTGAACCGGAAGAGGGCCGTTTTGAATTTGCATGGATGGACCGTATTATTGACCGTATGCAAAAAGCAGGAATTAAGGTCATTCTGGGTACTCCAACATACTCCATTCCTGCATGGATGGCAAAAAAACATCCTGAATTGTTAGTCGAACGGCTCGACGGATCAAAGACAGGTTATGGTATCCGTCAGAATTTCGATATCACAAATCCGACTTACCTGTTCTATTCCGAGCGCATAATCAGAAGGATGATGGAGCATTATTCTAAACATCCTGATATCATTGGGTATCAGGTTGATAATGAAACCCATGATTACGGTACAGCCAATTATGACTATTTCAGGGGTTTTGTTGATTACATGAAAAGGAAATACAAAACCACCGATACACTTAATACTTTGTGGGGTCTGAACTATTGGGGAATGACACTAAATAGCTGGGATGAGTTCCCGACGAGAACCGGTGCTACAAATCCATCATATAAGCTTGAGTGGGACAGGTACATTGTTAAAACAGTGGCCGATTTTATTACCTGGCAGGCTGGAATTGTAAGTGAGTACAAACGTCCCGACCAATTCATCACCCACGATTTTATGCCCTGGATTAGCAGTGTTGATCAGTTGGCTGCAGACCAGAAACTCGATATGCCATCTTTAAATGTTTATCATGGCAGTCAAAACAGTGTTGCCGGTGAAGACGTTATGTGGGCCGATGATTTCTACCGGAGTGTGAAAAAAACAAATCATCTGATAACCGAGACCAATGCCCAGACAATTGGCTGGGATTCGAAAGGTCAGTATCCTCCTTTTGACGGACAGGGAAGGTTGTTTGTTTATTCTCATATTGCGTGTGGTGCCAACATGGTTGAATACTGGCACTGGCATTCGATTCATTATGGTCAGGAAACTTATTGGAAAGGTGTATTGGGACACGACCTGGAACCAAACAGATTTTATAAGGAGGTCAGTCAGACGGCTCATGAACTGCAGAAAATCGGATCTAAGCTGGTTAATCTTAAGATCAGAAACAAAACAGCAATTCTTTACAGTCGGGATTCGGAATTTGGTTTAGGCTATATGCCTTTTAAAGAAGGAAATGCTTATATGGAAGTTTTAAGACAAATGCATCGGGCTGCTTTCAGGCAGAACATCGGTGTTGATTTTGTTATGGCAGAAAATGCTGATTTTACTGGCTACTCACTATTGCTTGTACCTCCATTATATGTAGCTAGCGATGCTCTGCTTAATAAGATTTCTGCATTTGTAAAAAATGGTGGTCATGTTATTATGTCGGTTAAAAGCGGCTTCTGTGATGAAAACTCCGTCGTCAGGCATATAAAAGCTCCCGGGCCATTACGTGAATCTGCCGGATTATATTATCAGGAATTTTCAAACATAAAGTCAATTCCTCTTCGTGACGATCCATTTAAAGTTGGAGATGGTAAAAATACAGCAAAGGATTGGGCTGAATTTTTAATACCTGAAACAGCAAAGCCAATTGCTGTCTATGATGATCCATTCTTCTCAGGATATCCGGCTGTGACTGAAAACAGATTTGGTAAAGGAAGCTTTATCTACGAGGGTAGCCTTGTAACCGATGAAATTCAGTCAAAAATAGTATCTGACAAGGCTTTGGAAATCGGTATAATTAATAAGGACAACAACTTATCCTATCCGCTTGTAACGAAATTCGGGACCAACGACGAGGGAAAAACTATTCGTTATTATCTGAATTATTCAGGGCTGCAACAGTCTTTCAACTTCTTCTCCGACAAGGGAACAGCCCTTCTAACAGGTAAAACATTAAAAAAGGGTGATAGTTTATCCCTTAGACCGTGGGATATTTTGATTGTGGAAGAATAGCTGTGAAATCACTGAATAATTTTATATTGTATGAGAAATCTTAAGAATAGCATCATTTTTCTGGGTTTGATATTGATATCATCTTTCAATATTAAGGCACAGCAACCTTCGCAAAAGCCCATTAGGCTTGCAATTGCCGGACTTACCCACGGACATTCAGCTTTTATCCTGGGAAGAAAGGATAAATCGGATTTTACTCTGGTAGGAATTTATGAGCCGAATCGCGAACTGGCACTTCGCTTAGCAAAAACATATAATTTCAATCCTGAACTGATTCATAAAGATCTTGGTAAAATGCTTGATTCGGTAAAACCTGATGCTGTTGTCGCATTCGGTTCTATCTACGAACATATGGCAGTGGTTGAGGCATGTGCACCCAGAGGAATTCATGTGATGGTAGAAAAGCCTTTAGCTGCCAATACTGAGCATGCTCTGAAGATGAAGGAACTGGCAGAAAAATTTCACATTTTTCTACTCACTGATTACGAAACATCATGGTATCCTTCGACTGCAAAATCTTTTCAGCTGGTTAATGACAGTAATTATGTCGGAGATCTGAAAAAAGTCGTAATTCATGACGGACACCAGGGGCCAAAAGAAATAGGCGTAAGTAAAGAGTTTCTCGATTGGCTGACTGATCCTGTTCAAAATGGGGGTGGAGCTTTAATGGATTTTGGTTGTTACGGAGCAAATCTGATGACTTATCTGAAGAAAGGAGAACAACCTTTCTCTGTTACAGCAGTGACCAGGCATTTTAAACCTGATATTTATCCGAAGGTGGATGACGAGGCAACGATTATTGTCAGCTATGCTGCTGCACAGTGTATTATACAGGCATCATGGAACTGGCCCTTTGGCAGAAAAGACATGGAAATATATGGAAAATTAGGTTCAATCATTGCATTGAATAATAATACTATGCGATTAAGAAATGGAAAAATGGAAGCAGAAAAAACAATTCAGGTCACTTCAAACGATATAGCAGTCTATGTTGATCCATTCTCCTATTTTGCGGATGTTATAAAGGGGAAAATAAAAATGACAAAATTTGACCCTTATTCGCTGGAAAATAATGTGCTGGTTGTAAAAATCCTCGAAGCAGCAAAACTATCGGCTGCAACAGGCAAAACAGTAATCTTCAGAAAATAAATCATAGAAATTAGTTTTAATATTGATCTAAATACTTCAGTTATTCCCGGACTAATATTTGAGAAAATTAAGAATATTCAGGATTAAATTCAGTTCAGTTAGTTTTGTTAATTCTCATCCAAAAGTTTCCCTATGGTTTGTCCGAATAATTTCGAACTCTTTGGAGCATTTACCGCATCATAGGTATTTACATCTATCTTTTTTATATCAAATTCTGATTGTGCAAAACCTCCTCTACTGTCTGGAGAAGTGCCTGTTTTTGTACTTGCTATTGTTATTTTGTGTCCAAGTTTTTCCAGTTCACCTTTAGTTGCAAACAGCTCTTCATCTCTGAATCTCTCCTGAGGAATTATCATCAAAACATTTTTCATAAATCAGAAGATTTAGTGTTGTTCAAGAAAGTCAGTAAATTCCCAAACCCGGGTGATATATTAGTTTCCTTGTTTTTTCGAAAATAATCCAACCACCTGCCTTAGTTCGAGTCTTTCATTTATTGTCAAGCAGTTGCTTAATCTGTGCTGATATCTCAGCAGGTCCATTACAATTATTATTTATTATCATGCCTTTCTGATCAACCAGGGTATAGTGCGGCAATTCAGTAATGAAGTACAGACGTTTCAGCGATTTCTCCCAACTTCCTTTACAAATTAGGTTGGTACCTTTTAAATTCTTTTTTTCAATAATTTCTTTCCATTTATCAGGATTTTCATCCATGCAGATATTGATTATTTCTACAGGTTTATTTCCTAAGTTTGAATAAAGTTGATTTAGTGCAGGGATATCACTGATGCAGGGTGCACACCATGTAGCCCAAAAGTGAATAAAAATGAATTTGTCTTTAAAATCCGATAATTCGTGTGGAGTTCCGTTAACATCCTTCAAATAAAACCTGGGCGCCTTATCGCCCCTTGGTAAATTGCTTTTTATTCCCAAATATTTAATTTTTTGAACTTTTTCATGATTTAAGAATCTGATCTTATCTTCAGTGAGGTGAGTAAAATTTCTAGTTATAAATGTGTTGGCTGTTTCGATGTTTTCCTCTGAGTTGCTGAAAAAATACAGATCTGCTAATCTGCAGGTTATAAAATAATCCTTAGTTTCTCCACTCAGCAAGGAGTCTATCAAATTAGATCCTTTGGCAAACTGATTAGTTTTCCAGGTTATGAAAGGTAAATTAATGTTTTCTATTGGATATTTGTAATCTAAATATTCAAATAAGAAATAGTAATAAAGAGAGGAAAGATGAGCCTTTGGATTATTGAATTCAACTTTATAAAAAGGAATGTCTTTTTGATCATCAGGTGTTAATCTTGTGTATAGCTCTATTGCCCTGCAAGCTGCACCATAGGTAATATTAGCATGTTCAAGATCTGTAAACCATTCCGGGAGGTTCTTTATTTTCTCTAGAAACAAAATGTTATTTTCAGCAGAACTGTTTAAAATACCTATTGCCTCACTGTAAGCTTGTTTCGATATCTCCATTTTAACAAAAAACCTGGAGACAGGATTATCATCCAGATCGGTAAATGAATAATATCCGAATTTTTTCTTTTTTGCATGGTAATAATCATAGATATTATTTTTGATTTTATGATAAACAGATCGTTCCTTGTTTTCATTTGTTTCAAAACCTACATTTATGACTAAGGTATCGCCTGGAATTAACAGAGATTGAAAATGTTCTCCTATTTCAAATTTAACCATCTCTGGTTTTGTAATCCGGTAAGTCAGATAGTATGTTCCGGGTTTTATAATTTCGATTTGCTTCCCGTTGCAAGGCCTGAAAGGGAAAAATGAACAGAACAAAGTTTGCACCCGGAGGGTATCATCTACATTATCTGCAATAATTTTAATACAAGTCGAGTCATTTAATCCTATATGCGGGGTCCTGTTTTCGGAGCGTGCACATCCTGTGAAAATACCTGCGATTACTAATAAAATGGCAGTTGGATTTTTCATGTCATTAAATTTCAGAATATGAAATCAGAAAACGCTATTATAACCATTGAGAGTGACCATGTTATATTATTAAAAAGGAGTTATATACAAATTTATAACGAATTTATTAGTTAAACAAATAAGTTATCTGTTATTTACAGTTTCAGCAAAGTTTTCAAAACATTTGAAGGAGGAAGTCAACAATCAGGTTACAAATGCAGTTTTCAATTAATCCAGACTTCCTTTTTCTTAAAGTCAATAGTGAAAATATACTTACTGATAGCTTCAAAATTTAAAACGCCGTCATAGATTATTTTCTTTGAATAGGAATTTTCTTTTAGTATGTTTTTACCAATAACAAATTCAGCATTAGTCTCTACGATTGCGGAATCGCTGGTCTCTGATTGAAGTCCCCATAGTACGGCGCTTTCAGTTGAGAGAATCACAGGTCCGATATTGCCGGTGTCAAACAGAAACCAATAAGAAGAACGGTATTTTGGAACGCCAATTAATATTGTTAATTCATCTCCATGCAAACCATTCGTAAAACGGCTTGGAAGCAGAGATTTTGTTTTGAATTGTTCTTTTGAGGAAGCCTTATTCTCAATTATTAAAATATTTTTAGAGAGGTCAATTGTTAAAATACTATTGCTAAAAAATTTAAGAGAAATAACCCCGTCAAGTTTTGGGAGTTCTTTTGGCAGAATGCTCATAATATCCCATACCCCGGCAGTCTTATGAAATACTTCTGTTGAACTTATTCTAAAGGAGATGCTGTCAGATTTTTGATACTTAATCATTTCACCATCCATTCTGAATCCTGTTGAACTGCCATATATTTTTTTATTCATGAGTTTAGCGATATCCGGCGAGATATAAGTTTCCCCACCGCCTGCATCAAAAAGAAAATCATATTTTTTACCCTTAATAAAGACATCCACAGTTTTCAAGTCCCTGAAGTATGTTCTTAAATGGATAGTGTCCTGAGCAAGACCTGCCAGGGTTGTGACCAAAAACACCAGCCCTGTTAACATTAATTTTTTGTGCACATGAACAAGTATAAGTACAACAAGCAGACATAAACCTGAATTTAAAATCGGGCTCATAACAATATCGTATAATACTGTCTGTATCAAAATTATGATATTAAAGATAAACAAAAAATCATAATTTTTATTCAATATCAGATAAGCATCCTGGAACAAGAATTGTTCCATTTGAACACTTGCCTTTGGATTTAAGGCTCCGGGAATTATTTATATTCTTATGAGTAGTTTTTAATTGTTAAGATTTAAATAAACCCGCCAGTATATTCTTGCTTTCTTGTTAAAATGATCTTCAATCTCTCCCCAGTGTTTACGCATAAGGATATATGGTTTTAACCAGTCCTGATTTTTTATTTCCTCGTCGGTTGGTGATATGCTTAAAGGTAATTTATACCATGTTGCATAGTATTTATATGTCAGGAGAAAAGCATTGTTTATAAAAATCCCGTAATTCCCAATACTTTTATTCCAATGAACCTGGTAATATTTTTTCTCATGAGAAGTCAGTATCAGAACGGAGCTGAAGGCTGCCAGTAAATAGGAGGGTATTACCATAAGTGTCCACCAGTTAAGAAAGAAAAATCCGGCTAAAAATGCTCCGGCCATTATAAAAAGATTAAATTTCTGGAAAACCATCAGCGGTACATTTAACGGTTTAAAGATAATTGAGCCCAGGCGAAGGTTTATAATGATCTGACCGCAAAAATACAGGCTTGCCGGGGCTATGAGCTTTATTCTTAAATCAAGATGCGTAAAAGCCAGTATCAAAAACGACACTGTAAAGAGGAAATTTGGAAATTGTATAATACTGTCAGTAAGCGATAAAATGTCAACAGGGTTGATTTTTTTTGAAAGACGGTGAAAAAGCAGCCACTCGGTTTTTCCGTTGATATCAATTATTTGTCCTTTGGTCGTAATCATTGAATGAGTATTAGTCAATTGACAAATTTAAAATTTTATTACCTAATAGTTATAGTTGCCCGGACAAGGCAAGGAATTCCTCGAAAAGGTAATTTACTAAATGGTCTGTTGTATGCTTATAGCTTATTTTTGTCATGTCATAATGTGTTTGCATCAATAATCCAGTAAACAGTATACCCAGACAGCTGTCCGGGTTTAGTAAATGTCTAAAAAATATGAGATTTAGCTCTCAGTTGGACTTTTGTTGATCATGACAATTCGGTTTTTAATTAAACTTGAAAAATTATGCGCTAATTGGACATTCATCAGGCCTTCATGGATGTTCAGAAGTTTGTACTGATATTCTTTTATACTGTATGAATGTTTTGAATATATTTACTTCGGTTCCAAATAAATTTAAACTTAAGAGCTTTAGTTTTACAACTCTCAACACATTTGCCACAAATTAAACACTCTGAATTAGTCACTAATCCATGATTGTGTATAACATAATCTCTGATGGGAATTCTAACTAAACAATCTGTTTCGCATTTACCGCAGAGATTGCACTTTTCAGATTCAATGACAGGTATTAATCTTGAAATTGAGGCCCCAGAGGCGCATAAGGCACCCATAAAACATAAGTTACGACAAGCCCAACGGCGTTCTAATAATAATCCAAGTAAAACAGCACCTAATGTGTCGTAAAGCCAAATGTATTTATAATGTAGATTAAAATCCATATTCAAAAACCAAGGTTCAAATTTTATTCCTATGATTGTTCCGGAATCTAATCGAATGAAGAAAAAGATAAATGCAGTTGTGAAGAAGGCACAAATGTTAAGGATTCTTGCCCAAATTATCGGTTTTTTCCACTTAATCTGGAATAGAGAACGTTGGCTGGAAATATCCTGAATTGTACCCATAAAGCAAATCCAGCCACAACCCAATCGTCCGAACAGTGGGGAAATTAATATTGCAGCACTCCAAATGATTACAACCATGGTAATTGTCCCCCAATAGATAGAATGCCATATAAATGCAAAGTTTAACGCACGAAACAGAGTCGGAGTCAATAAAAGAAATAGAATCCTTGTTATGAAATTGTAGGAGTACAGTTTTTTCATTTGTTCCAAAGGTAAATAAATTCTATTTCGGTGAATTATGTTTAGGCGTATTTCATTTTGTAGTCCTGTAATCTACAAGTTGTTGGTTTATACCAATCGGCGAAGGTGGAGGGCACCCGAGAAAAACACGGACAATCGCAATCTTCCGAAACCCTCATGGCATTTAGCACCGTCCGTGTTAGCGGAGCGTTTTTTATATTATATCAATCAATGAAATTATAACTCACTATCCTTACAATCTTGTTGTTTTTGAAATAAAAAGTAAAAGTTGTTGTTTGCTCCAAGTTACCAATCACTATTGTATCACCAATATTTTCCTTTATGCCAAAGTATTTTACTATTGTATTTTTATCCGATCCAACACAAAT
>PMIL01000030.1:0-2438 GCA_003157075.1 Bacteroidales bacterium
CTTTTTCTTTGGTTCGTTTCTTTTTGGACGAACAAAAAGAACCGAACGAAGTGAGCTCGGCGAAGCCAAATGAACATTTCTACATCCCTCCTCAATGCAAGCATTGGTCGGTTTGTAGAAATAGTCTGAACGAAAAGGATTGCTTCGCCTGCGGCTCAGCGATCCCCGGGGGAGATGCTATCAAACAAAAAGCCGCTGTCGCGGCTATTTTTTGTAATTTCTACATCCCTCCTCAATGCAAGCATTGGTCGGTCTGTAGAAATTACAAAAAGGCCGTTTTCACNNTCTACCCCTGAGCTACTCCCGCATTATTTAAAACCTGACAAAAATAATGAATAGATTCATTTCAGCAAATTTATTATTTATTGCTCCCGGTCCTTTTAATATAACTCACTTCCCTGACCAGCCGGAATAAAATCGGGATTAGAGCATTTCTTTTTACAAAAATCTAAATTCACTCAACACAGAGTTTCACAGAGTTATAAAGAGTTTACTAAGGTAATCCTGAGTAGATTTTACCAGTTTTTTCAAGCTGTGTTACTCCATGTACTCCCCACTTAACTCCATGGTTAAGTATTAATTATTAAATAAAAATGATAAATATTGAATTCCAGCAAATAATATCCGAATTTTACAGATTAATGAGTTGTTTCTTATACTAATAATTGGTTTCCGGACTAAAATTATGAAACCCGTAAGAATAATCCTTCTTGTTTTCATTTTGATGGCTTGTTCAAAAGAAAATGACAATTACAGATCAAATGGAGTAATTATAGGTTATGATATTACTATGTGTGCATGCTGCGGTGGATTGATAATTATCATTGATGAAGTAAGATATCTGATCGATTCACTGCCGGTGAACTCAGAAATTGATAAAGTGGAAACATATCCTATTTCGGTTAAACTTGACTGGCAACTTATTAAACAGGGATGCCCGNNACAAGCTGATATCCAATCATGAACATCTGCCCACTTAGCCCAACTGACTGAACATGAGGATTGTCTGTAAAAGAGAAATTATGTAACCTTAGAGTCTTTCACCTGTACCAAAATCCCATTCCTTATAAAACTGCTTCAGAAAAAGCTCAAGAAACTCATGCCTGTCTACCGCCAGTTTTTTTGCTGTCAGCGTGTTCATCCTGTATTTGAGAAGAAGAAGCTTTTCATAGAAATGACTTATCGTTGACGACGTTCCGCTTTCCTGTACATCACCTGTATTTTCATCAGAATTAACTACAGCTGGATTATAGATCTTATTATTCCTGAATCCTCCGTAATTAAAAGCTCTGGCAATACCAATAGCTCCAATGGCATCGAGCCTGTCAGCGTCCTGGATAACCCAGAGTAAAGGATCCTCAGGTTCCTCCCGGTTATTTTTACTGCTGAATGAAACCTTTTTTATAACTGCTGTAACCCGATCTTTTATATCAGACATGCCACTCTTTTCCATAAAATCGTCAATCAGTTTATAACCTTGTTCCTTATCTTCTCCGGCAAATTTCGAATCTGCAGTATCGTGGAGCAGAGCCGTGATCTCCACTATGAAGGGATCTTCAAGCTGCTCCATTTCATTTATAAATGAGGCCAGTTTTCTTACTCTTTCAATATGCCACCAGTCATGGCCGCTGTCATAATCCTTCAGATTCGTTTTAACAAATTCTTCTGTTAGTGATATCTGTTCATTCCGGTTCATTTCCATAAATTCTATAAAATACATTAACCGTTAAAGTCGCTAAGATAAGCATAATACACGCAAAAAATTGTTGTTGTTTTCTCTGTGTTTCTCTGTGCTGCTCTGTGTTGCTCTGTGTCAGTTCTTATTCTCCTACTTCTACATTAACACAGAGTTTCACTGAGAAGCACAGAGGGTCACAGAGAAAAATTGAGTATGTAAACAAAGAAATTCAGTAGCTTTGCAATTAAATTGTTTATTAATGAAGGCAGCAATAATAACAATAGGAGATGAGCTCCTGATCGGACAAACAGTAGACACCAATTCTGCTTGGATGGGTGCTGAACTGAGCAAATCGGGGTTCGATGTATACAGGATCACTTCAGTTCACGACAGGAAGGATGATATCCTATATGCTTTAAATGAGGCTGCAGGAAAAACTGATGTAGTTCTCATCACAGGAGGTCTCGGTCCTACAAGTGACGACATAACAAAACCAACTCTCTGCGAATTCTTCAATACTCATCTTATTCTGAATACTGATGTTCTCTCCATGATTGAAGAAATGATGAAATACCGGAATTTCCCNNACAGCACCCGGTATGTGGTTTGAAAAGGATGGTACTATTTATATTTCCATGCCTGGCGTTCCGCATGAGATGAAATATCTTATGACAGAGCTCGTGTTACCTGAGTTAAAGAAACACTTCACTTCACAGGTCATAATTCATAGAAATATAATGACTTATGGCACATTTGAATC
>PMIL01000030.1:2458-3059 GCA_003157075.1 Bacteroidales bacterium
ATTAAGCTTTATGAAACAATTCCGGAGTTTATTTACGGTGAAGATGAAGAATCGCTCGAGATGGTAATCGGAAAGCTTTTAACTTCGAAAAATAAGACTGTTTCTACGGCAGAAAGCTGTACAGGAGGTGAAATAGCTCATATGATAACCAGCGTTGCCGGAAGTTCAACATATTATAAGGGATCTGTAATTGCATATTCTAATTTAATAAAGACACAATTACTTGGTGTTCAGGATTATATTATTACCAAATATGGCGCTGTAAGCGAAAACACAGCAAAAGAAATGGCTATCGGTGTAAGAAGTCTGCTTAATACTGATTTTGCCCTGGCAACGACGGGTATAGCGGGACCGGACGGTGGAACAGAAACCAAGCCGGTAGGAACTATATGGATGGCAGTTGCTTCAGAAGGAGGGACTGTCACCGAAAAACGTGTTTTCGGAAATGACAGAAACACAAATATAAAGAGGTTTTCTCTGGCAGCGCTTAATCTTCTTAGAAAGCAGATAATCAACTATTAAACTGTATTTCATGATCCTATTCAAAAAAAGTGGATTAAATATTTGTTTAATCAGATAAAAATCACGTATTTTGCGCTTC
>PMIL01000045.1 GCA_003157075.1 Bacteroidales bacterium
CAATAAAGAATCAGTTTCAGAGTGTAATTCAATTAAGAGATTGCCGAGGTCAGTCAACAACAGAGAAATAAGGAACAAAGTTGAATCTCCAACATAGTTCCACGAGGTTATTGATTTATGAATGTTATCTATTGAAAAGTGTAAAGAAATTCTTAAACAGTATGGGGAGACTGAAATTACAGAAGACGAAATAAAAGAATTGAGATCTCTTTTATCCGATTGGGCTAGGATAGAGATTGAAATAGAAGATGAAAATATTAATTAAACATTATGACAGAAAAGAGAGCAATCCTGTATTTTAGGGTCAGCACGGAGGAGCAATCTCAGGGTAACAGCCTTCAGTATCAATTGAACTATTTGCAGGATTATTGCAGGAGAAATAATTATCAAGTCATAAAAGAGTATGAAGAGGATTATTCAGCAAAGACTTTCAAACGACCAAGGTGGATAGAGTTGGAGGAGTTTTGTAAAAAGAACAAAAAGAACATAGATATTATACTTTTTACAAGATGGGATAGATTCTCAAGAAACACTGAAGAGGCTTGGAGCCAGATAAGAAAATACAGAAACTTAGGGATTGAAATCAACTCAGCAGAAAATCCTCTTGATTTTTCAAATCCCGATAACAAATTTATGATGGCTATCTACCTTGTAGCGCCTGAAGTAGAGAACGATAAAATTGCTAAAAGAACCAAAGAAGGAACTCATGCTGCACAGATTATTGGAAAATTTACAAATAGAGCTCCTAAGGGATATAAAAATGTTCAATACTCGGATAAAGACAGGAGGATAATTCCACATGAAACGGAAGCCCCTATAATCAGATATGCTTTTGAGGAGCTTTCAAAAGGAGTGAAGAGTATAGAATATGTCAGACATGAGGTCAACAGGAAAGGATTGAGTATCGGCAAATCAGCATTTCCTGAACTCTTGAAGAATCAAGTTTTCATCGGCAATGTACTTGTTAAAAAATGGGTAGATAATCCATCTTATTGGACAAAAGGTCTACATGAGCCAATAATTGATGAGGATGTCTTTTTAAAGGTTCAGCAGAACCATTTTGGGAAAAGAAAAAGCCCTAAGCTATGCAGAGCGGCAGATCCTGATTTTTATCTCAGGAAGTTTCTAGTGTGTCCAAAATGTGGTGGTGTTTTAACAGCCTGTTATTCTAAAGGAAATGGAGGATATTATGGGTATTACAAATGTCCCCATTGTAATAGATTCAATTCAAGTGCGATTAAGGCTAATAGGAAATTCGTTGAGTATGTAAGACAACTTAAACCAAAAGAATCAGCATTAGCTATATATGAAGAAATCCTAAAGGATTCGAAAAAGGAGAGGACAGCAGGGATAGATAAAGAAATAAAAAAGCTACAAAGTGAACTTTTGATCGAGGATGGTAGGTTGGATTCTATTGACACTAAGTTGATGGATGGAGATATTACTCCAGAAGACCACCAAAGGATGAAATATAGCATCGAGGTCAGAAGAGAAAATGTCAATACGAAACTTACTTCATTTAAGCCTCAAAATGTAGACTTTGAAAAAAAACTCGGCCATGCAATTAATGTAATCAGGAACATGGATGAAATATTGTCCACAGCAAGTGTTGAACACAAAATTCTTTTGATTGGTTCGATGTTTCCCGAAAAAATACTTTTTGATGGGGAAAATTATCGAACCAATTCTTATAACAAAGTTCTTGATTGGATATTTCAGAATACTAATGAGTTACAAAAAGAAAAAACGGAAGGATCAGATCAAAAATCCGTTCCTTCCGTTTGTGTACCCGGAGCCGGGATCGAACNNTACCAATTCCGCCATCCGGGCATGAATTGTCTTGCAGTCTTGTGGTCATGCAGTCTTGCAAGTCTGGAAAGTCGTTTATTTAAAGAACGGGACTGCGAAAATATAAAAAACTTTTGTCTTTTTACTTTTATCTTTTATCTTCTTTTTTCACTAGTATTTCCCTGATCGCAAGTTCTATCCCTTCAGCATCAAATCCGCACTCTCCGTAGAGTTCTTCCTGTGTACCATGTTCAACAAAATAGTCAGGTATCCCAAGACGCCTCACTTCAGAGTTGTACCCATTATCGGTCATGAATTCAATTACAGCGCTGCCGAATCCTCCTTTCAGTACTCCGTCCTCAACAGTTATAATATGCTTGAATTTCCTAAAGACAGAATGAAGGACCCCGGTGTCAAGAGGTGCAACAAAGCGCATATCAAAATGGCTGATTGAAATATTTTCTTTTACCAGTTTGCTGACAACTGATGCGGCTGTAATCCCGGGGTGGCCAATAGTTAAAACTGCAAGATCATTCCCTTCGCTTATCATCCGAGCTTTCCCGATACCAATTTCCATGAAAGGTTTCTCCCAATCTGTAAAAATCCCATGGCCCCGGGGATACCTGATTGAAAAGGGGAAATTATTTTTCTCAAGCTGAGCGGTATACATAAGATTCCTGAGTTCTATNNGATATTGCAGAAAGGAATCATTCCCTGCGTGGCAAGACCCGCTGAAAATGTTACTGCATGTTGTTCTGCAATACCAACATCAAAGGTCCTCTCAGGCATCTCCTTCATCATTATATTGAGAGAGCAGCCTGTTGGCATTGCAGGCGTAATACCAATTATCTTTTCATTGAGCCTGGCCAGCTCTAATATTGTTCTACCAAACACTTCCTGGTATGGCAGTGGTGAATCTGCAACCAGTGTCTTGATTATTTCACCTGTCTTCTTGTTGAACCGGCCCGGTGCATGAAATGCTGTCTGGTCCTCTTCAGCCTTTTTGAACCCTTTTCCCTTAATGGTGATACAATGAAGCAGTTTAGGTCCGGGTATTCTTTTAAGATCCTCAAGAACCCTTGTAAGATGCAGAACATCATGCCCGTCAATCGGACCGAAATACCTGAAATTAAGTCCTTCAAAAAGGTTGCTCCTGTCAAGTATTGTGCTTTTTGCTCCTGCTTCGAGCTGTGCTGCCAGATTCTGGGCATTCGGTCCCAGTTTTCCAAATATTCCGAGCATTTTCCAAACCTTGTCCTTGAACCTGTTATAGGTTTTGCTGGTAGTTATATCAAGCAGATACTCCTTGAGTGCACCAACATTGGCGTCGATTGCTATATTGTTATCGTTAAGGATCACAAGAATATCTGACTTTCCTATGCCTGCATTGTTAAGACCTTCGAAGGCCTGTCCGGCTGTCATTGCTCCATCACCGATAACTGCCACGACATGCCTGTTCTCTCCTTTAGCGCTGGCAGCGACCGCCATACCCAGAGCAGCAGAGATTGATGTGGAGGAGTGCCCAGTGCCAAATGCATCATATTCACTCTCAGCAATCTTTGGAAACCCGCTGATACCCTTATACTTTCTGTTAGTGGAAAAAATTTCACGGCGACCGGTAAGGATTTTGTGCCCGTAGGCCTGATGTCCTACATCCCAGATAATTTTATCATAAGGAGTATTAAAGACATAATGAAGTGCAACAGTCAGCTCTACAACCCCCAGGCTTGCGCCGAAGTGACCGGGGTTATTGCATACAATATCAATAATGTACTGACGGAGTTCCGAACTTACCTGGGCAAGATCTTCAGGGTCAAGTTTCCTGAGATCTTCAGGAGTATAAATTTTAGAGAGCAAATTCTCTGCGCGGTCCATTAAGATTTGATTAAAAAAATGACCTGCAAATATAACAATTATTATTCCTGTGTGTTTGCTGAAGCATCCCCCGGATTTTCTTATTTTTGTTTTGGAATTAAATAGGTAACTAATTTTTTATTAAAGACGGTGTCATAAATAAAATCAAATTGAGATTATGAACAAATCAATTCTTTACTTCCTGGGTTTCTTTGTTTTAGCGGTTTATTCAGTTTCATGTGTTTCCGGTAAAAAGTTTAGTAGTTTGCAGGATACCAGTAAACATTTTATGAATGAAAGGGATGCTTTCAAGACCGATAATATAGGCCTTGAAATGAAAAACAAAGAGCTTGAAGCAAAGCTTGCTTCGCTTCAGAAGCAGGTGGCCAGCTCCGGGAAGGATATTGCTGCGGCTCAGAATGAGCGCGACAAAGCTGTAGAGGATTATAACAGAATTTCTTCAAAGTATACGGAGTTACAGAATGCCCAGGAGGACCTTATAAAAGGGAATGTAAAAGAGACTCAAAAGTTACTGGCCCAGCTTGAGGAGGCACAGGCAAATCTCCAAAAGAAAGAAGATCTTCTTCGTCAGCTTGAACAGAATCTTGACACCAAAAAAACATCTCTCGATGAACTCACTTTTGAGCTTGAAAAACGTAATGCAAAATTAGCTGAACTTCAAAAGATCCTGGATGCTCAGAAAAAAATTGTTCAGGATCTCAAAAATAAAGTATCTGAAGCACTCCTTGGGTTTGAGAATAATGGACTGACAGTGACAATGAAGAATGGCAAGGTCTATGTTTCACTCGATGAAAAGCTGTTATTTAAATCTGCCAGTTGGGACATTGATGCAAACGGCAAAAATGCTCTGAAAAAACTGGCCGGCGTACTCGAAAAAAATCCGGACATTCAGGTCACTATTGAAGGACACACGGATAACGTACCTTATAACCCCGGAAACAGCCAGCTGAAGGATAACTGGGATCTGAGCGTTAAAAGATCTACTACTGTCATAAGAGTTCTGCTGGAAGGATCAAGGATTGATGCAAAAAGACTGACAGCTGCCGGCAGGAGTCAATACTCGCCAGTAGATGATCGAAATACTGATGACGCCCGGCAGAAAAATAGAAGAACGGAGATCGTTCTTACTCCCGATCTGACGGAGCTTTATAATCTGATAAAT
The DNA here is from genome assembly GCA_003157075.1 of Bacteroidales bacterium. Taxonomy (GTDB): domain Bacteria; phylum Bacteroidota; class Bacteroidia; order Bacteroidales; family VadinHA17; genus LD21. Next base: position 4,826 of record PMIL01000045.1, read on the forward strand.
AAGTATTGAGATTTAGTAATTCGGATTTCGGATTTTTGATTGCGGAATTATTTTTGATAAAAATTTCAGTATACATCTAAATTATCCAAATGACAAAAGATGAACTTAAGAATCGAACAAAAAAGTTCGCTCTGGAGATCATTAAGCTAGTTGATAAGTTGCCGAATACAACAGCCGGACGTACTATAGGAAATCAGATAATCCGATCAGGTACTTCAGTTGCTTCCAATTATCGGGCTGCATGCAGAGGAAGGAGCAATGCTGATTTTATTTCAAAAATTACAATTGTTGAAGAAGAAAGTGATGAAACATTATTCTGGCTCGAAATGATTGTAGAATCAAATTTGCTGCCAATGGAAATGGTTTTAGCATTACTGAAAGAAGCAGACGAACTAACTGCAATATTTACATCTTCAGGAAAGACAGCAAAGCAAAATCATTAGGATTGAGGATTTTTGATTTTGGATTTCGGATTTTTTTCAATCCACAATCCTCAATCTCAAATCCGCAATTCTTCCTAATCCGAAATCTCCAATCCGAAATCCGAAATTACTTTGAGAATTCCTGCAATTTCACATTCATATTCTTGAGAGCCTGAAGTAAGTTATCCTCAGGTCTCAGGAAATCCTGATTTCCCCAGAATAAAGGGTCGTATTTCGAAATTGTCTTCGAAAAAATAGAATGGATAGGAGCAAGTTCTTCGCGGTCAAACCGTGAGACATTATTAAGTTCTGTTTCCGTTATGGCTAACTCAAAAAATACTTTAAACTGGGTATGAAAAAGCCTTTTCTTCTGATTCGAGGTAAATAAAAGATCACCTCTGACATGATTTAGAAAATATCTGTTTTTCATTTTACGGTAACTCACTGAATATTTCACAGAAACCGGCCAGGTATCGAAGCCGCGTGAGGAGGCTGTGATAAATGAATTTTTCATTTTATGAATCAGTCTGGGATTGATTTCAAATTCCGCATTCAGCATGCCGTAATCTGTTGTGTTGATATATATAACCCCTTTAAAAAGTGGCAGTTCAACAGTATCCCGCTGTTCAAACTCAATTACATATGCTGTTTCCTCATCATAGGTTACAATATCTGTAAGTCTGTATACATAATCATTCATTCCTGCCCTGGGGAGGAAATCAAATATGGTCTTTGCCCCATCTAGTTCAAGACATGTGCTTAAACCGGCTTTTAATCGAACAGCGAGAGTGTCACTTCGGTCAATATTTTCAATTTTCCTGCTTTTATAGACTTTAATCTGGTCTCCAAAAAAGGTTCCTGAGTAGGCACTTTTATATATCTGCAGAACAGCTTCTGAATAGGTCTGAAGTTCTGATTTTTTCATAACCCCTTCCCTGTAAAAGCCAGTCATTAATGCCGGTGTGTCGCCATAGTTATGAGGAATTGCCTTAAATGCATGGGATATGATCTCCTGTGGATTCTGATTTTTAATAATGATTTCGGAAATGGAGATGAATTCTTTCTTCATCAAAATTGTAAGGTTATTTCCAAAGGCTTTTTTAACGGGGATCTCTCTGCCCAGATATCCAAGGTATGATATGGATAGAGTATCATTGACCAGCTCGGGTGTGATTTTTAGTCCAAAATCACCGTTATTGTTAGAAACAGTACCTTTCCCCCTGTTTTTCAATGCAATGGTGGCAAACGGAAGCGGTTCGGATGTCTCATCATCAAGGATCTTGCCCGTAATATATTTTATTTTAAAAATATCTGAAGAATCTGTTGTCAGAGGTTGTATTCGTTCGGCATGCGAAATGATAATGTATTTGTCAATTACTGAAAATACCAGGGAATCGTTTTTCAGGATGCTGTCCAGGACAACACCTAGCTTAGTGTTTTTAAAAGCCAACACTGTCTTCTTGTCCTGATCAATCAGCCGGCTGTCATAAGTGAAGTTGTAACCTGTCTGACGGGTGATCATTTCGAGTGCATTACCCGTTTTGATTGTTCCTGCACTGAAGGTAAACGTTGAATCAAGAATACTCTTCTGGCAATCCGCTTTTTGCGGAAAGATCATTAAAAGAAGAAATGCAATGGCCAGGGACTTTAATAATATATTGCCATTGGAAGATGACATTTTTCAGAAATGAGTTATCTTTTAGTAAGATGATAAACATTGTCATCTTTTGTATAACTCAGGTTAAAGCTAGTACAAATTAAACGAATTATTGTTTCCTTTGGCAGATTATCAATAGGTGAGTGCCATGGATTTTCGAGAATATCCGGATTATCTGCAACAATATCCAAATTATAGACTCTTTTAAGGTCTTTGAAAACCACACTTAATTTCTGACCACTATAATCGAGGTATCCGGTCTTCCACGATAAATAGTTCTTATTGGTATTCAATGATTTGGCCGAAGTTTTTGAATTCATAGTTCCAACATAACCCGGATCGAGCTGAATTGCCTGTGTTCCGGTATTATCGAAAACAAGGACTTTACCTGTTTTAACAAAGACCTCAACATCGGATTCTGTGTTATTTGTAATAACGTTGAAGGATGTTCCTACAACTTTCACTCTCGCTTTCCCTGCATCAATAATAAATGGTTTTGATACATCGGGGGCTATTTCAAAATAAGCTTCCCCAGTCAGTTTTACATCTCTTCTGTGTTCTCCAAAATTCTTCTTATAGCTGAATCTGGAATTCCGGTTAAGAAAAATATTGCTTCCATCAGGTAAAGAAATCTTAATATTCTTCTCATCATTTCCTGCAATAATGGTAATATTCTTACTGAATTTCCCGGAATTATTCATGTAAACAGCTGCAGTACAGAGACTAATCAATATAAGAACGCTGGCTGCAATTCTGAAAAGTGTGGTCCTCATAAAGCTGATCCTGGCGGGGCTTTCACTTATTTTGAGACCGTTCTCCAGCAACCTTGAATGAACTTTATTCCAGGCTTTATCAACATCTATTTCCTCCTGACTATTCATATTCTTCAATTCTTTCCATATTTTCCCTGAATTATTCGGATCTGCAGCCGTAAACTGGTCAATAAGATCCTTTCGTTCCCCCATTTCATCTGAAAGGATTGAAGCGAGTTCCTCCCATTCCTTTTCAGTGAATTTTTCTTTATTTTTCATCTCTTTCATTATTGTGCTAGTTCTTTTCTGAATTCTTTCAATGCCCTGCCCATATTTGCTTCGACTGTTTTGACCGAGACTGACAGCTTTTCAGCTATCTCGTTATATTTAAGTCCTTCAAACCTGCTCATTTTAAATATCATTCCGCATCTCTCTGGGAGTCTTTCCAGTATCCTGGCCACTTTCTCCTGAAGCTCTTTGTAATTCAGGATGTCTGAAGGGTTCTCGGGACTTTCTGACTGGCTCAGGGACATCTCCTCAGCATGGCGTTCGACAACTTTGTTATGTTCAATATAGTGAAGACATCTGTTGTGAACTGATCTGAAGAGATAACCATTTAAAGAACTCTCAATATTTAATTTTCCCCTATCCTGCCAGAGTCTGAAAAACAAATCCTGAACTATTTCTTCTGCAGTGTCATTATCTTTTATCAGAGTTTTGGCGTATCGTACCAGGGAAACATAGGAGGATCTGAAAAGCGACTCAAACTGTCCTACATCGCCATTTCTGATCCTCCTTATTATCTCAGTATCCCTGATCATCTGTCTGATCTTATTTGGTTCCTTCCCTGTCGCTGAATTTCAGCTTTCTGCTTAGTCTCCGTATTGCTGTTTCAATACTCTGATCTGGTTCTATCACGTTATAATCTCCCCAGAATTCCTTATCAGTAAATGCTGTAACCTTGTCGGAGAAGACGTCATTATATTTTATCTTATCTTTTCCCGGGATCTTAATAACATCCTGGTCTGTACGATCAGTTACTGCAATTTCTGACATGGTAGTATAATAAGTGTTGAATAGTTTTTTAGCCCAGCTTACTTTAAATTTAACTTCAGCTCTTGAGTAGGTAAAGTGCCATTTCCCTCCCTGCTGACGATATTTTGTTCTATAGCTTGCAATTTCAGGAATTACTTTCATTCCAAAAGGTTTTTTCTTGATAAATATAGATTGTGCAGCCTCTTTATTTGAAAGATTGAATCCAAATTCTGCTTCTGATATAGCATAGGAGTCCATTTCAATATACAGACTACCCATAAATAGCGGAGTCTCTACCGATGGTTTTTGTATGAATTCAATCACATAATTAGGTTTACCGTCTATTTCAACGACACCAGTCAGAGAATAGTTGTAATTCTGCATCGCTTCCATTGTAAGAACTGATTCAGAGTTCTTTGCAAGGTCAAGTTCAAGAACGCTTACAGGGCCGCCTTGCAGCTTGAAGAGAACTGTGTCCATTTTTTCTACGTCAGTGCCCTTTCTTCCTTTATAGATTTTGGAGCCATCAAAACGCAGATCGGTATTATATGGGGCTTTGAATATTTCAACAACAGCTTCACCAATAGAGCAATAAGTACGATTCTTTCTGATGGTTTCCCTGTAGAAGGCTGTCATCAGGTTTGGAACAGATTCGTAATTCTTGCCAATATTATTTATAGCTTTCTCAACAACACTAACCGGATCAAGAGGCTTTACTATAATCTCCTTGATAGGTATGGGGGCTGCTTCAAGAGCAATTATGTTTTTCGACCCATTCTCTTTAAGTTCACTAAGCGGTATAGTCTTATTTTTATAACCAACAAATGAAATCTCAATACTCTTAGAATTTGAAAGGTCTCCAACTTTAAGGGTGAATTCTCCGTCAATGTTAGTTACAATTGCAACATTGGATTCTTTTACGGCTACTGTAGCAAAAACAAGAGGAGCTCTGCTCTCAGCATCAATTACCCTTCCTTTTATGGTTATTAGATTCTGCTGGTTGTTCTTCGTTTTATCAGTATGAGTACCTGCAGATGCAGCCTGGGCTATAAAGGCCAGCAGTAATATTGCTGCAATTACCGAAATTTGTCTAAACGTTTTCATGGCTTTGATTTATTAAGTTAAAATTTGAGTTCGTTTTTTTTGAATACTGTATTCTTTCCATTTCAAACCTAAGACCAGTAAGTAGATTGCATACCCTATTATTTAATGATAAATTATTTTGACTTGAATCAGGAATATTGAGCGTAAAATTGATTTTCAAGCGATATAGGCTGTCATGTTTATGATTACCATTAGTCATTTTATTTTAATATCTTACTTCCCGATATAAGATTATCAATGATTGAATCCTTAATTAAACCTGTTAATCTGCTTGCATCGGGATACTCTTATCTTAAAAGCTCTGTTTGGCAAGTGACAGGAATAAAAGGTATGCCGGTTTCCGTAAGTGCTGAGCTGACTAATAATTGCAATCTCAGTTGCCCTCATTGTTGTTCCGGATCGGGACGAATGCTCAGAAAGAGAGGATTTATGGATATTGACCTTTTTAAAAAGATTATGAAAGAACTCAGTCCGTATCTGTATAATGTAAATCTTTATTTTCAGGGAGAACCTATGTTGCATCCTTTGTTTTTTTCTTTTATTGCCAATTGTCTGAAAACTAATTCAGTTGTTTCTACAAATGGTCATTATTTATCGGAGGAGAATTCAGACAGGATAGTCAGGTCGGGATTAAGCAAGTTGATAATATCAGTTGACGGAGTTGATCAGGAAACTTATTCAGTCTACCGGGTTAATGGAAATCTGAACACAGTAAAAGAGGGGCTTAAGAATTTAAAGGATGCAAAAGAAAGATATAAATCATCCCTCAAGACTGAGATACAGTTCCTGGTGAACAGGTTTAATGAAAATCAGATCCCTCAGATAAAAGAGTTGGCTAAAAGTGTTCACGCTAACTTGAGCCTGAAATCAATGCAGATTACAGATAAGTCTGATATTGGTTCCTGGCTGCCCGCAGACAACAGGTTTAAAAGATACGAAATTAAGGATGGTTCATACGTGTTAAAAAGTTCCATGTCTGACAGATGTGCCCGGCTCTGGTTTAATCCGGTTATTACCTGGGATGGGAAAGTCCTTCCCTGCTGCTTTGACAAAAATGCGGAATACATTATGGGTGATATAAATCAGGACTCTTTCAGAGAAATCTGGGACGGTCCAAAATACAGAGTATTCAGAAAAAGTATTCTCACAGGCAGGCATACTGTAGAAATCTGCAGAAACTGTACCTCCGGTCTTACTGGAATAAAATATTGATATAAGGGAATTGATATCTTTATATATCTTTAATTATCAACGGTATGAAGGCAATTAAAACCATCCTGATTTCTTTGCTTATTCTTGTAATAATTGTGTCCATTGTCGGAGCATCTATAATTTTCAGAATTAAGCACGAGGCCATCCCTCAGTATAAAGGTAATCTTGTAGTGCCAGGACTTGGATCAGATGTTACTGTATACAGGGATGAACGCGGAATGCCTCATATATACGCAACAAATGACCATGATCTGTACTTTTCAGTCGGTTATGTAACTGCCCAGGAAAGACTCTGGTTTATGGATCTTATCCGGCGTGCAACCACTGGCAGGTTATCAGAGGTTCTTGGAGATAAACTGGTTGAGACTGACAAATTTTCAAGATGTCTTAAGATGACTGAAAAGTCAAAAATGTTACTGAGCAGGGAAGATCCTGTAACTTTGTCTTATATGCAGGCATATGCAGATGGGGTGAATGCTTACATTACAACTGCAGGGAAAAAACTACCCCCTGAATTTAAAATACTTGGGTACAAACCTGCCCCCTGGAAGCTGGAAGATATTGCCGACATCATTGGCTATATGGGTTGGGATCTTGCTAAATATAATCTGACTTCTGACCTCTTCTACTACAGGCTATCGCAAAAGGTAGGTGCTGAAAAGGCTACCCAGCTGATCCCGGACTGGAATGCGGTAAATTCATTAGTGTTCCCCGATTTTAAGCTGAATGATACTTTACTGAAAGAAGCCGGGAGATTTATCTCTTCATTGGATAAACTCGAAGAAATGGGAATTGCGTCATTTTCAGGAAGCAATAACTGGGCTGTATCCGGCAAAAGATCAGAAACCGGGAAACCTTTACTCTCAAATGACATGCACCTGAGTTTTGGTTCGCCAGGCATATGGATTCAAATGCACGAGGTTATTCCTGGTAAATTAAATGTTACAGGTGTTGTTATCCCCGGAGAACCATTTGTTGTAGCCGGACATAATGATAAAATTGCTTGGGGTGAGACCAACCTTATGGTTGATGATATCGATCTGTTTGCAGAAACGATCAATCCTGAAAAAAATGACCAGTATTATTTTAATGGTGAGTGGAAAGACATGGTTGTCAATAAGGAAATAATTAATATAAGGGGCGGCAGGCAGGATTCGATAATTATTAAATACACACACAGGGGACCAATAATCTCAGGATTCAGAAGTATTCAGGACAAATCTCTGAGTATGCGATGGTCAGGGTTCGATTACAGCGATGAACTAAGGTCTGTATCATTGCTTAACAGGGCTGGGGGATGGGATGAGTTTCGTGATGCAATAAGAACATTCAGGTCAGCCAGCCAGAACTTTGTTTATGCTGATGTTGAAGGTAATATAGGGCTGAATACGGGTGGCGGGATCCCAATCAGAAAAGGGAACGGAAGTATAATAAGAAATGGTGAAACCCCTGAATATGACTGGAGTGGATATGTTCCGTTTGAACTTCTGCCGACATCTTTTAATCCTGAAAATGGATATGTGTCTTCTGCAAATAATAAAACCGTCTCGGACAATTATCCCTACTATATAAGTTCGGACTTTGAACTCCCTTACAGGATAAATCGGATAAGACAGATGCTTGATGAAAAGAAAGTCTTTGGTATAGAAGACTTTAAGAAAATGATTCTTGACCAGCATTCTGATTATGCAGCATTGCTTACACCTTTTATTCTCAGGTTGAAAGACAGGGAAAAAGAGCTCTCTTCTGCAGAAGTCTCTGCTTTGCACTTACTCTCAGACTGGGATTATGATATGAATGCCGGATCAGTAGCTCCTGCATTATTTGATTTCTTCAGACTTAGTTTCCTGAAAAACCTGCTGGCTGATGAGCTGGGGGATCTTTATAACAATATATTTTATCTGGCGGGAGATTACTATATATACAGGATTCTCAAAACCGGACCCGACGAGTGGGTTGATAATATCAATACTCCTGAGAAAGAGACTCTCGATGATATAATCTTTACAAGCTTCAGAGATTGTATTTCATCCCTTTCACAGCAATTCGGAGCAGATCAGAATAATTGGAAGTGGGGAAATATTCATAAAATTACAATTGAGCATCCACTTGGTTCCGTTAAGATTTTTAACCGGGTCTTCGGGCTAAATTCAGATACTTATGGTATTGGCGGGAGTTTCCACACTGTCAGCCCATACACATACGGTAAAGGATTTAAAGTTAATCATGGAGCCTCCGAAAGACATATTTTCAATACTGCCAACTGGGATGAATCATATACTGTGATACCAACAGGTGAATCCGGGATTCCGGGAAGCGAATTTTACCTTTCACAGACCAAAGCCTATCTTGATGGCAGGTTTTACAAAGATGCTTTCTCAGATGGTGCTGTAAAGTCAGCAGCAAAATATACTCTGATACTTAAAGCATGCAACAAATGACATAAAAAAGGCGAAGTATATAACTTCGCCATATTAGTAGTCAGGTAAGAAAGGTATTTATACTGTCATTACATCTTTTTCTTTTATCGCCATCACCTTATCAATTTTCGTGTTATACTCGTGTGTCATCACCTGAACAATATCAACTGCTTCTTTTTCAAGATCTTCAGGTAATCCATCTTTAAGAAGGACCTTCAGCTCATCATTAGCCCATTTTCTTGCACTACGGATACTTATCTTAGCCGTTTCGCCCTCATTTCTTACCTGTTTTACCAGTTGGTGCCTTCTTTCTTCTGTAAGGGGAGGTATGCTGATACGGATTACTTCACCATTATTTACAGGTGTT
>PMIL01000103.1 GCA_003157075.1 Bacteroidales bacterium
GGGAAAGAGCTGGTAGCCAGGGAAATCCATAATCAGTCAGGAAGGAGTAATGAACTTATGGTTAGTGTGGATATGGGTTCAATAACCGAAACTCTGTTTGAAAGTGAAATGTTCGGACATGTCAAAGGAGCTTTTACCGATGCAAAAGATGACCGTTCCGGAAAATTTGAAATTGCTCAGAAAGGTACGCTGTTCCTTGATGAAATAGGAAATCTATCCCTGCAATCCCAGGCAAAACTTCTCAGCGCCCTTCAGAACAGATACATTGTGCGTATCGGCTCAAACAGACAGATTCCTGTTGATATACGATTGATATGTGCAACTAATTGCATACTTTCTGAGAGGGTTGGTGAGGGTTTATTCAGAGAAGATCTTCTTTACAGGATTAATACGATTCAGATAGAGGTACCCCCGCTACGCGACAGGATAGATGATATACCTGTACTGGCGTTTCACTTTCTCAGGGTATATTGCGAGAAATATAACAAACCGGGGAAGAGAATTAACACTCAGGCTCTGGAAAAACTTTCCAATTACCAATGGCCGGGAAATATAAGGGAGATGCAACACTCGATCGAGAAAGCTGTGATAATGTCCGACTCATCTGTACTTGGTCCTTCCGATTTTTCATTTAATGCTGTCTCAAAAGGATCGGCTGACAATGATAATATTACCCTGGAAGAGATGGAGAAAAAATTAATAGCTGAGTCAATCAGAAAACATGACAATAATCTGAGTGTCGTTGCCTCCAGGCTTGGGATCACACGGCAAACCCTCTATAATAAGCTGAAAAGGTATGATCTATAAGAGATTCTATTTGGTTATTGTGACCTATCTCGCGGGGATAATTCTATTTACAGTAGCGTTGGCAATCAATTTCAGCAAGGATCTTACTTATTCGTTAATCTCTCTCTTTTGTATAATATTGCTTACTGTTTCCTTTGGTGCCTGGCTCAACAGAACCAATAAGAAATTAGCTTATTTTTTTAGCGCTGTCAGAAATGAAGATACATCATTGTTTTTTCCTGAAGGCGTTGGATTTGCCAATGAAAAATTGCTTAATCAAAGCCTCAATGAATTGAATAACAGGCTCAAGGAAGCAAGGATTAGTATAGAACTGCAGGAAAAGTTTTATAAGAGTATAATGGACAGGATCCGGACAGGAATTATATCTTTTTATGAAAACGGAGTTGTGGAATTTACAAATCCTGAAATTAAAAGGATGTTTGGCATAGATCCTATTTCACACATCAATAAGCTTCATAGTATTGATCCAAAACTGGTGGAACTGCTGGAAAAAATAGAGTCGGGAGAACCAAAAAGGATAAATGTGAAAGTAAATCACAATCTGCTTAGCCTGGCTGTTCATTCCCAGACAATGATAATTCAGAACAGGGAAGTTAAAATTGTTACCCTTCAGGATATTAAAAGCGAACTGGATATGCATGAAATGGATTCGTGGCAAAAACTAATAAGAATTTTAAATCATGAGATCATGAATTCTGTTGCTCCAATAACATCTCTAAGCTCAACACTTTCGGGTTTCTATAAATCAGGAGAAGATCAGACAAGTCCTGACAATATTACACCAAGGATAATTTCGGATACAATCCGCGGACTCAATATAATTGAAGATCATGGTAAGGGCTTAATACATTTTGTCGAGTCGTACAGAAGCCTGACTCAACTTCCAAAACCGGAGTTTACCAGGGTAAATATCAAAGAGTTTTTTGAACGTATCATGATATTGGTAAACAGTGGTTTTGATACCGATAATAACAAATATGAAGTAAGGCCTCTTATCACTTCAAGTGTGACAAATGATGAAATAACTTTGGTAGCTGATGACAAACTTCTTGCACAGGTTTTTATTAATGTTGTTAAAAATTCTATTGAAGCATTCGGGAAATGTAAAGAAGATGATTTNNGGATGCTGAAACTCTTGAGAAAATATTTGTACCATTTTTTACAACAAAAGAAATCGGTTCCGGAATAGGATTGAGCCTGTCGCGACAAATAATTCGTCTTCATAATGGGAATATTACCTGCGATTCAGTGCCAGGGGAAGGTACAACGTTTACAATGCTATTCTAGTTATAATTATTAGAATTTTAAAGAGTAAATGTGTATTTGCATATTGGGAAATGGTATTAATAAATAATCTGTCTATTCTATACTTTTCACAGGATTGGCCACTGCAGCTTTAACTGCCTGAAAGCCTACTGTAAGCAAAGCAATCAGAAAAGCCAGTATTCCTGAGTAAATAAAAGTCCATATACTTATATCAATTCTGTAAGCAAAACTTATAAGCCATTTATTCATAAAGAAATAGGCTATAGGCCAGGCAATTAAATTTGATACTATTACAAGAATCAAAAACTCATTTGAGACAAGTTTAACAATACTTTTTATTGATGCTCCCTGTACTTTTCTAATGCCAATCTCCTTTTTACGCTGCTCTGTTACAAATGACGCTAATCCTAATAAACCAAGGCAGGCAATAAATAACGCGACAACAGAAAATGTTGAGATCACTTTTGAATATTTTTCTTCAGATTTGTACATCTTGTCAATTGATTCATCCAGGAAACTATATTCAAAAGGATATTGCGGAAAGAACTTTGCCCATACCTCTTTCAAACTATTAATGGTCGATGGCATTTTTGCCGACTTTACTTTAACTATAAATTCCTTAAACCAATTAGGGTTGGTCATAAATACCTGGGAAGTTATTTCGTTGTGAAGAGAACTGGAATTAAAGTCCTTTACAACTCCAATGATCTCCGGTTTGTATTCATTTAATTGAATAGAATATGACTTTCCAAGTACATCCTGTGCATTTTTAAAACCTAGACTTCTGACCATCTTTTCGTTTATTACCATAGCATTCGGAAAATCACCGGGAAAATCTTCAGAGAAATATCGTCCGGCAACCAATTTTACTCCGAAATGATTCATGTAATCACAGTCCACAGAATTAACCTCAATTCCGAAAGCTCCAATATTGTTACTATTTCCATTAGGCCTGCACTCAGTGCCAATGTTGTTGCTGCTGGTTGGTGCGCCTCTGCCTGCAGTTGCACTTAACACCCCGGGAATACTTCTCAGTTCATTTTTTATTGTTTTATAATTGTTACCAACTTTTCCATAAGCAGGCAGAACTATCATATTCTCCTTATAAAAACCCATATTATAGTTTCGTAAATATCTGAGTTGGAGATTGACAATAATAGTTCCGACAATAAGAATAATAGAAATAGAAAACTGAAGTATAACCAGACCTTTCCGGAGATACGATGCTTTATTCTTTCCACTATTTGCAGAATAAACTCCCTTTATGACTTTAACAGGACTGTAAGAAGAAATAACCAAAGCCGGATATAGTCCTGCCAATATACCAACAGCTAAAACGCCTACTAAAATCAGTAATATGGTTGTCCATTCACTCTTATAATCAAACCCTATTTCAGTACCAACCAATGATGAAAAAGAGGGCATTAAAAGTTTGACAGTGATAACGGAGATTAATAATGAAGCAATTGAAAACAAGACTGATTCGCCAAGAAATTGTTGTACCAACTGAAACCTGGCAGCACCAATGACTTTTCGCATTCCGATTTCCCTTGCTCGTTCTGATGACCTCGCTGTAGAAAGATTCACAAAGTTTATGCATGCCAGCAATAAGATAAACATTGCGATAGACCCAATAATAATTATCCTCGATATTGAGCTGTTTTCTTCTATTTCATCACTTGAATGAGAATTAAAATGTATATCCAATAAAGGACGGGCAAGAACTCGCCAACCACCCTCATACCCTTTTATATGAGTTGAAAAAAAATTCTCAGTCTTTTTTTCAAAAACTTTCGGATCAAATTCTTTATCAGCAAGCATATATGTATACGATCCAAAAGTAGCGCCCCATTGAGGAAAATACCCAGCCACCGGTTGTTTATCCAGCGAAGAATAAGGAGCTATGAAATCAAATTTGAAATGGGAGCTAATGGGTACATCCTTAATAACTCCGGTTACTTCAAAACTATACTGGTTATTTATTTCAATAATTTCCCCAAGAGGGTTTTCTTTTCCAAAGTACTTTTTAGCTGTTGATTCGGTTATTACTATGCTGTTTGGCTTTTTAAGGAACTGAGTTATATCGCCGGCAATAGCCTGATAAGAGAAAATTTCGAAGAACGCAGAATCGGCGTATGAAATCATGTCTTCATAATTATTCTTATCTCCGACTTTTACCAGACTACGCTCTGAAAAATAGATTCTTGATAATTTTTTAATCTCAGGATATTCATTTTTTAAAGTGGGGCCTAACAATGCTTGTGATTGAGCCAAGTGGTTGGTAACACCTTCCTGCGTTATACTGAATTCAATACGGAAAATACGCTCAGCATTTTTATTGTACTTGTCATAGCTGAATTCATGTTTTATGTAAAGCGTAACGAGAATGCAGGCTGTGATACCAATTGACAGTCCTGCAATATTAATAATAGAATAGAATCTTTGAGACGTCAAAATCCTAACAGTGTTTTTGAAATAATTGATGAACATAATTTCTTTTTATTAAGTTTTGATTTTCCTCTATCTGTAATTCTGTATTTATATCAATATAAGTATTGTCAATCCTATATATTCATTGATTTTCAAGTGATATTGGATTTCATAATAAGTATTGTCAATCCTCTATATTCATTCAAAATTATCATCATTCCTTACGGAGAGTTTCCGCCGGATTGGTTCCTGAAGCTTTTCCGGCAGCCCAGCTTACTGTCATCAAACCAACTGCAAGAGTAAACAGCATTGCAGCGACAAAAAGCCAGATGCTAATGTTTGTTTTATATGCAAAACTATTGAGCCATTTATTCATTGCGTAGTAGCTTACAGGTCCCGCAATTAAAAAAGAGATGATAATCCACTTCAACAGGTCAAAATTGAATTTCCGGAATATATCCGATGTTGCAGCCCCGTTTATTTTTCTTATGCTTATCTCTTTGATTCTGCTTTGTGTGGTAAATGTTGCCAGACCGAAAAGACCAAGACTTGAAATGAAGATTGCTATGACCGACAGAAACAGGAACAGGATGTTAAGTCTTTGATCTTTGCCATACGAGTCCGACATTGTATCTTCAAGAAACTCATATTCAAAAGGACTCTCGGGGCTAATCTCTTTTAGTATCGATTCGCAGGCTTTAAGCACATCTTTTAGATTTAATGGCAAGTATTTGATTACTACCTGTTCAAATTTCCCCCATTCATTAGCTGTTGATATAAATATGGGTTCAGTTTTATCATACATGGAGGAAGTATTGAAATCCTTAACCATTCCGATTACCTCATATTTTACTCCATTTCTTGAGATCGATTTGCCAATAGGTATATTCCATCCAATGCTTTTTGCAAATGTCTGGTTGATTATAACTTTGTTACTATCTGCTCTGATGTTTCTGAAATCACGCCCTTCAATAAGTGAAATCCCAAAAGTTTTCAGATAATTTTCATCAACATATACTGCATGTGCGAGCATTGGTTTCTCAACTCCTTCCGGAAGATACCCGTTTAAGGTGAAAGATACACCTGGTTCCCCCCCGGCAGATACTGACACTGAAGTAACGCCTGGGATAGAAGAGAATCTGCTTAAAATCATTTCGTATGTTGTAGCTGTCCTGGGGGTTAGATTGACCAGGAGAATATTTTTCTCATTGAATCCCTTATCACTTTTTCTAATGTATTGCATCTGCGAGTATATCACCAGGCAGGAAATAATAAGTGCAATTGAGATAGCATACTGAAAAGTTACAAGTATATTCCGTGAAATCTGTTTCTGTTTGCCCCTGTTCACGTTGGACAGCAAAGACAAGGGACTTATTGATGAAAGATAGAATGAGCTGTAGAAGCTTGCAAAAACTGTACAGAATATAAAGAGTGAGCAATAAATTAACAGCCAGGTTAGGGGTTTGATTACCGTCAATGATAATTCTTCTCCCGAGAGTGAAGCAGTAGAAGTTATAAGTGCTTTAACAAGCAGATAAGCAAGCAAGAGTGAAATGATAATTGCGATTCCGGATTCTATAACGAAAAAAAGGATGATACTCATTCTGTCCGAACCGAATATTTTCTTCATGGACACTTCCTTTGCTCTTTTTAAGGAAAGTGCGGTACTGATATTTACAAAGTTAAATGAGGCTATCAGCAGGATCAACAGGCCAATACCTGAAAACAAAATTATCTTCTTTGAACTTCCCTTTTCGCCCAGTTCAAATTTTGGATCTGCCTGGGATTTAAGGTGTATGTCGCCAATTTTCTGAAGATATGGTATCATCTGATAGCCAAGTGGTCTGTACTCTTTATTTATGACGACTTCCATATACTGGAGAATTTGTTTTTCCAGCTGTGAGGGATCTGATCCTTTGGTGAGTCTCAGATATGTAAAACATGTCATCCCTCCATCCCAGCCAATATGGCTCTGACTTGAAATTACAGTCAAAGGAACGAGACATTCAAACTGCATATTGGTATTTACAGGAGGATCTTTTGCAATTGCTTCCACTGTAAAAGTTTTTCCATTAAGAAGAATTCCTTTACCCAGAGGGTTTTCGGCACCAAAAACCTTTATTGCAGATTTTTCTGTCAGCACTATTCCTGTCGGAGAATTAAGGCAACTTGTTTTATCGCCTTTTACCAGGCCGAAGGAAAACATATCGAAGAATGTACTGTCTGTATAGAAAACCTTTAATTTTGTAGTCCTGTCATTATAAATTACTGATATTGTCTGAGGATCGAATCTGACCATGTTTTCAACCACTGGGAATTCTCTCTTAAATTCAGGTCCGGCCGGAGCATTAATGCCCCCGGCGTTAAGAACCATGTTAGGAGTTTTGAATATCATGCCGACCCTGTATAATCGATCACCATCCTTATGGAACTTATCATAGCTTGTTTCAACTGAGATCCATATAATTATTAACAAAGCGGAAGCCACTCCTATGGCAAGTCCCAGGATATTCACAAGTGAATATGGCATCTGTTTGACCAGCGACCTGAAACCATTACGGATTAATAATTTTATCATGGGGATAAGGTATTATTAAGTCAAAAAAAATCCCCAAAGCATATGCCAATAATGCTAATATTCACATAATAAGCACTATAGCATTTGAAAATTTATAAAAATGTTAAATTATGTACATAAATCATACATATCGGTTTAAATTTTTAGACAGAAGTGACATTAATTGAATCTTACGGCTGTGTTAGATGAAGATTGCCTTCGGCCCTTGACCGAAAGAGTACCACAAGCAAGAACCAAGTCGGAGAGTGCGTCTCACTGAAGTAGATCAGGTTTATTTAAGCAGTTTAGAATAATTGGTTATGTGATTTGGGGATTCCTCGCTCCGCTCGGAATGACAGTGGTTTATTTGAATAATAAGGGGAAAGGTGAGAGCGGGCACCGCCCGCTCTCACCTTTCCCCCCTCCCTGATAAAAGAGACAGTGTCATCCTGAGCGTAGCGAAGGATCTCCTGCGAAGTTACAATGAGATTAAATAATAATAGTAGAGACAGGTCTCAGACCTGTCTCTACATATAATGAAGAATGAAATATAGCTTTTTTATTTTTCAGTAACCACCTGGCCGTCGAACAGATTCACTACTCTGTGTGCATAACCGGCATCCCTGTCGGAGTGAGTAACCATGATGATTGTTGTTCCTTCTTTGTTCAGTTCGGTAAGCAGATTAATTACCTCTATACCATTTTTTGAATCAAGGTTACCTGTCGGCTCATCAGCAAGAATAAGTTTCGGATTTGCTACNNGCACGGTGTCCGATTTTCATTCTTTCAAGTACATCTTCAACTTGTTTCTTCCTGTCAGCTGATTTCATTTTAAGATAAATCAGAGGGAGCTCAACATTCTCATATACATTAAGTTCATCGATCAGGTTAAAGCTCTGGAACACAAAACCGATATTACCTTTACGGAAAATTGTCCTGTCACGTTCTTTCAGGTTAGCTACCTCGGTACCGTTAAAAATATAACTGCCAGAGCTGGGATTATCGAGTAACCCAAGGATGTTAAGCAGGGTTGACTTTCCGCAGCCTGAAGGACCCATCACTGCTACATATTCACCCTCTTTTACATTGAGAGTCACTTTATTAAGCGCTGTTGTTTCAACTTCTTCCGTCCGGAAGATCTTTGTTAAATCATTAGTTTTAATCATGACCTTAGTTATTAATAGTTATTTAGATTTTTTAAGAATTAGTTTTTCATTTTTCCCGAAGGTTTCATAACCTGATACAATTACCTTTTCTCCGGGTTTCAGACCTTCAAGTACTTCATAATATTTCGGGTTTTTTCTTCCGATAGAAATACTCCGTTTTGTAGCAAAGGATTCTGAAGGATCGAGAACAAATATCCATTGTCCGCCTGTCTCCTGGAAAAATCCTCCTATCGGCACAAGAACTGAAACTTTTGGCTGCCCAAGCTGCAGACTTATATAATATGTCTGGCCGGTTCTGATATTATCAGGCATGCTGTCGCGGAAAATCATGTCAATTTTAAATGTGCCATTTCTTACCTCTGGATAGACTCTTCTGACGGTAAGATTAAATTTATTACTCTGTCTTTCAAGTGTAGCATCGAGCTGTGTCCTTACCCTGTCGATATAATGCTCATCAATCTGGGCGGTTACTTTATACGAAGTAAGAACGTTTATCTGACCCATGTTTTCCCCCCGGTTTATTGATTGTCCGATTTCAGGACTTAAAAGACCTAGCTGACCATCAACAGGTGCACTAACATCAAGATTTTTTACCCTGTCTTTGACAAGAGAGAGGTTTCTCCTCATATTTAATAGGTCATTCTTCATAGTTTCAACATTCACTGAACGGAATATTGAATCCTGTGCCCTTCGTTCAATAAACAGTTCCTCGGATTGTTTTGCCATCTCAAGGTCCTCTTTTGAACGGAGGTATTCCTCTTTCGATATGAGATTGTCTTTGATCAGAACTTCATTCTGCTGGTAATTCCGTTCTTTTCTTTCGATGTCATACTTAAGAGTGACAAGCTCTCTTTTGATCTGCAGCTTTTCCTGCTCCATCTGTATTTGTGTATTCCGCAACAGGTTCTCCTTATATGCAAGTTCCCCTTCACTGTTTAAGATATTAAGATACAGGTCGGGGTTGGAGAGACGCAGGATAACTTCACCTTTTTTTACCATCGATCCTTCTTCAATTACTTTCTCCTCAACACGACCGCCTTCCTGGGCATCGAGTTTTATAGTGGTTATAGGTTCAACGGTTCCAGGAACTGTAATATAATCATTGAACTGATCTTCTGTTACAGTTTCAATAATCAGTTTGTCTTTCTCAACTTTATAGGTCGATGTACGATCTGCAAAGAATGCCATATAAATAAGAGCTACTATTGCTATTCCAAGAGCTATATATCCTATATGTTTTTTCTGAAGGCCGGTTTTCTTCGGAATCGCTTTATCCATTGTTTCGCGGGGAGTGTCCATTTCAAATTTTTATTATTGATTAGTAATTTTTTTATAATTATTATCTGGAGTTTGGAGTGCCTAAAGTGCCTAGAGTGCATAGAGTTTTAACAAGTGATTTTTCTTTTCTTCAACTTTAAGTACTTCAAACTTTAGGCACTTCAAACTTCTATTGCATAAGATTTTCATATTCACCTGTTGAATAAAATTGTATGGTCAATTTTCTGATAAGCAGCTGGAGCTTGGTTCTCAGTGCTTCAGTCTCTGCTCTGAACAAAGTTGTTTTCGCAACAGAGTAATCAGTTACATTTATAAGGCCAGATTCAAATTTTTTCTGTACAGCAGCAAAGGATTGCGTGTTATAGTAAAAGTTGGAATTAGCTGCAGCAAATTCATCTTTTCCTCTGTTATAATTGAGACAGGCATTTTCGACATCTGTATATAAATTGTTCTTCTCCAGCTCAAGTCTTAGCTCATTATCATTCTTTCTGAGTTTAGCCATTTTAATGTTCCGGTAAGTGCTTAAATTATTAAAGAGTGGAACATTCAAAGACAGTGAGACTTGCTTACTTATATCCCCTTTAATTTGTGTAGAATAAGAATTTGGTTTATTGTTATCATTTAATATATCAGAATAGATCGAACCTATTTGACCACCTGCTGTTAATTTTGGAACAATAATTCCCCTCGCAGCAGCTATCTGCTTTTTTGAAGCTCTTAATTCAAATTCTATTTCTTTGAGACGTGGAAGGTTTTGAGCAGCTAATTGATATATGCTATCGGGACTGAATGAGTTGTCAGTAATGAGAGTATTCTTCAGATCAGGTACCATTACGTCAAACTCAGTTCCAGGATCCAGCTGTAGCATCTGCTTTAAGGTTGTAACAGCCTGACTGGCTGTGTTGTGAGCTATTGTATAAGATAATTTGTCAGCAGAAAACTGGCTCTCAATCTCATATTGTTTTGCTAATGCCTCTTTACCTGTTTCAACCATTTTAGTGATTCTGAAAAGCTGTTTCTCAGAAAGATCGAGTTGCATTTTTGAAGCATCCTCCAGACCCCTGGCATATAAAACCTGGTAATATTGTCCAAGGATATCACCTATTAAAGTATTTCTTACAATTTTCTCGGATTCAACTCCTGCTTTAAGCAGGAATTTATATGCAGCTATGGTATTAATCTCATACAGACCATTGAAGATAACCAGATTAGAAGCGATACCTATGTCGCTGTACATGTTTTTATTAAAATTGATTGAATTATCCGACTGGTTAATAGACCTTCCATCAGTATAATAAATATTTGATCCGGCATTAAGATTCGGTAGCAGATTCATTCTCGATACCAGCAAATCTGTCCTTTTCAACTCAGTCTGAAGCTTTTGTCTCTGAAGTCCAATGTTGTTCGTAACTGCGTATTTAATACAATCCTCCAGCGTCCATTTTTTCACCTGTCCGGAAATTGCCTGTATAAATAAGACAGAAAGTAGTGATATTATAATATAGATCCTTTTCATTTCAATTTTTAATTTCTAAGTCCTGATTTCCAATTTCTGATTCCTGATTCCCGATTCCTGATTCCTGATTTGATATGCCAAAGATTGTACCAAGATTGTAATTATCACAAAATCAATTATATCTAGATTATTACATTTATAATAAATGTCAAAATATTAGACAGTGGATTGTGTGAAAATGATACAGCATAAAAATCTGAAATCAATTAACCCTGCCTCCCGTGTAATTCTTCAGAATTTTGGCAACATTATTATGCATTATATTTTCTCTTTCGTTTAGGTTTGGCACCCCCTTCCCCGGGGGGTGTTGAAAAAGTCAAAGATACGTTGTTAATAAATTAGATAAAATGGGGATGAAATGGCTGTTTCATCCCCTTGTCAAATCTCTAAAAAGGTATAAATTAGAGATATAACAAAATCTTATGGCTAAGATAGTATTTAAAGAG
>PMIL01000051.1 GCA_003157075.1 Bacteroidales bacterium
CTGAATATCAAGAGCTTTATAATCCTCAACAACATGTACAGCCTTTTTCCAGTCGAGGGATGAATAATCTACTTCAATAGGTTCAAGGAATAATCCAAGATTGAGAGAGTCGAGGAATTTTCTTGCCTGTAGCAGATCCGCACCATCACCATCGATTGAAAGTGTAAAAGCTTTTAACCGTGACGGGCTTTCTCCAAGTTCCCGGAGTGCATGATATGTAAGCAGAAAAACTGAACCACTGTCAATACCTGCAGAAAATGTAACTCCGACTGGTCCTTCTTGAGCGCGGAATTTTAGCCACTTTTTGATCTCATTATACAATGTGCCTATATATTTTTCGCCTATTGTGTCTGTATCCTCAGTAGTTATACTGTTTCGTTCAGGTTTGAAAAAGCGGCTGTATACAGGATTGGGATCAGGGCAGCCCAGAAGTTCTATTTTAGTTATATAATGAGCCGGAGCCATTCTTGTATACGACGGATGAAACTGATGATCAAGCCCTTCCTTTTTAAGATAATCATAGATTGTATCAATTCGTTCAGCAATTACGAGTTCCGGTCCGCCCGGACGTTTAGCAATAAAATATCTGATTGGACGACCTATTGATCTTGCCATGCGAATGGTCCTACCTTCGACAGAAACAAGGGAAAACTGTCCATCTATCTTCCGGACCGCATCAACATCACCCGACCGTACAATATTAACTGCTTCTTCATGTGTCATATTATAAATGACATTCTTCTCCGGATTTGTAAGATCCTTTACCCTGCTTACATACTGATTGTTCATATAATTGGTTTATAAATTTTTTAAATTATTCTTTTTGAGATGCTGATTGTAGGGACGTTGCATGCAACGTCCCTACAATTCCTGTACCCTCCAGTATAGTTATATAACGGTTTGAATCAATATTATTGTATACTTCTTTTTTACCATCTGACCATCTGATCTCAAGCTCGTCAATCTTCTTCTCCTTGCCCAGCCCAATATGTAGTCTGGGATCATTATTGGCAAGATAACTGGTTGCCCACTGATTTACAAAAACCATTTTTTTACCACCCGATGTAACTGTTACTTTAGCAGCTATTGCAGCTGCCGGCCCATCTTTTCCTTTAAGTGTCAAACCCAGCCAGTTATTGCTGTTACCTCCATTATTTCTCAGGAGAACAGGTGTTCCTCCTTTATCCAGATGGGAGATAATAACATCAAGGTTTCCGTCATTGTCAAAATCCCATACAGCTAAACTCCGGCCTGAGCGTTTCGTTGAAAAATAAGTTCCGTGCTCTTTTCCACCATTTTTAAAATGGCCGGTGCCATCGTTTTCAAGCAACAGCGGATATTGAGGAATCAACTCTTCAGCTGTACCATCAGCAGCTATTATATCAAGATCACCGTCGTTATCATAATCGAATAATTGGGCACCCCAGCTGCTTTTCCCTTCCATTGCTGCTGCAACTCCGCTCTCCTCAGTAATATCGACAAAGAGCCCATTGCCAATATTATGATAAAGAGCGCCATAATCCAGGTCCGATACAAGTATGTCAATTAATCCATCGCCATCGATATCCCCGATTGACGCATGCATGGATCCTGTACCTACGCCATGGCTGTTAGCTGCCACCCCACTCTTCACAGCTACCTCCTTATATGCTCCATTATCATTCCTGAAAAGAAAATTCAGCTGGTGATCGTTAGCCTGGAAAATGTCAAGATCACCATCATCATCATAATCATATATAGTAAGTCCCATACATTTTGAATCGGGATAATAGAGGTTATTTTTCCTCGTGACATCTGCAAATCTTCCATTTGGTTGCTGTTCATACAACATCGATGCCTGTCCCTTGTATTCAGATGGACTTGGCATCATATTCGGCGAAGAAGGTGTGAAATAAGCAGGATCAAAGGCAAGAAAGTTACCTACCATAGCGTCGAGCCGTCCATCCCTGTTATAATCCCAGAAAGAAACACCGATGCTCCACTTTGTAAAACCATTTAGTGTATCTGGTCCGGCCAAATCCAGCGATGTTGTAATGTCACTGAATGTACCGTTTCCGTTGTTATGGTAAAATACATTTGGGCCATAATTAAGAACATAAAGGTCCTGATAGCCATCTTTGTCAATATCTATAGCGCCTGCTGCCATGCTCCACTGATGTCCTCCTACACCTGCAGTTTTCGAAACCTCTGTGAATGTTCCGTTGCCATTGTTTTTATACAGCTCGTTATGTGAATTTTTATATTTTTTACCGGAAGGATCGGAGATGCCTTCCAGGTAAGTGCCATTCATCAGGTAGAGATCCATGAACCCGTCGTTGTTGAAATCAAAAATGGTAATACCTGAGCCACTGCTTTCAATTATATTTTTATAGGAGTCATCTCCAAAATTTAATTTGAAATTAATTCCTGCTTTTTTTGTTATATCTGTGAATGTGATGATTTTCTTCTGGGCTGACAGCTCAAAACTTATTATAAGAAAAAATAGACATGGCAAGAGAAAAGTAAACAGTTTTTGTTTTTTACCCCCTTTCTTATTTCCCCCAAGGGGGAAACGGTTGGATTCCTTCCCCCTTGGGGGAAGGTTAGGAAGGGGGTTGTAATTAAAATTAAATGTCATTTTCAGGGTATTAACAAGTATTTATTCATTAGCTGTGCTGGCGCGGATTTGTAATCCGTGCCATATTATTTCGTCTTGAATTCACAATTTTCAATTATTACCTGGCACGGATTGCAAATCCGCGCCAGTACCAACGCCAGATTCTATTCGCATACGTTGCGGTTAATGGATTTCATTTTTTTAACGCATTTCGAAAATCATCTGATGTCACAACCCTGGTATTATATTCTTCAAGATACTTTTGATGTTCTGCATCTTTAGGATACAAATCACTCCCAGAAGGAGGATAACTTTTCATACCATGGAACGGAAGAGGCATTACAGTGTTCCCCATCGCAGTATTGATATCTCCGTCTTTAACCCATCCTACACTATGTATCAGAAAATCTCTTTTCCATCCCTTTTTTAATTCAGGTAATCCTTTTGTTTCGAAACTGATAGATGTTTCATCTCCGGCGTTTGAAATGACATATTTGTTGTCAGATTCTGTCAGGAGAGGCAGCACATCGCCATAACGTGTATAGTTGCCGGATAAATCGCGCCATTTTTTATTTTTATCTGCATTTGCATAATCAAACCAGTGGGGACCATACCGTCCGCCTTTTCTGTAACTGTGTGAAAATCCCCTGAAATGCAAATCTGCAGAAACGGGTTTTAATACTGAGGAAATAACAGGATTGTCTGTTGTATTTTCAGAAAAGAAAATATAATCCCAATAGATTTCCATGTTTGTCCTGATTCTTATCCTGTGATCGCCCGACAGAAATTTTGAAGAAAGATCGGCAATAACAGTCTTATCTTTCCCCATCGGAAATCCCAGGTTTTCAATAATTGTTTCCCATTGGCCTTTAGCATTAATTACCTGGAGATAGGGACGAACCACTTTCAGATCGCCTGATTGAGAAAGAGCAACGTTAATACTCGCGTCTGTCGGGAATATCCATCCATTAAGAAACAGGAAAATATTCTTTGTATTTCCAATTTTGCCGGGATCGAGAATCAAGTCATGCATTTCTGTGATTCCCTGGTATTTATCAGGGTTGAAATCGGCCAGGTATTTGTCATCTTTTTCAGTAATGAACGAAAGAACGTCATTACCCTGTGAGTCGGTTGCTGCAACAGGTAAATGCTTTTTCCGGACCTGAAATTGCTGATTCCCCGGGAATGGGGGAGGAGAGAATTGTTCGGGGACAAAGATATCGACAGTATCAGGATGATCAACCGAAAGAAGTTGTACCTTGTCGAAGAACATCGTCTCCCATAATTCTGAAGTCAGCTGAATGGAATACAATCCGTTCTTTTGTTTTAATAATTCACCAGGAATTTTAATATAGTCGTCAGACGCATCTGCGAAGGCATAGGCAGTATTTCCGCCCATGATGCCCAGTGGCATGCCAAGAGCGCTTCTCCACATGACATCCTTAACAAATACAAATTCATTTCCATCCCAGGTAAAGAGAAACGGACAAGAACCTTTTAGTGTCTGTGCTTCAATTAACGCCTGATCTGTCCCTGGTGAAAAAATATTCTGCGGTACGCCATTCGTCCAGGTGATTCTGATAACATCTGCTTTTGACCTGTTGCCCAAACCGAAATGTATATTCGGATCAGTTACCACTAATGTCTGGTACAGATCACCTGCTCGCATTTCTACTTTTGCACCGATTCCAAAATGATTATTCTTGGCGCTGCCGGCTCTTAATCCGACCAGCTTCATAGTTACATAATGATTGATGTTTCCGCCATCATTCCGAAGCAGGGTAATACCCCCGTTTAAGCCTGCAATCAGGACATCCAGATCTCCATCATCGTTATAGTCAAAAAGAGTGATCTGTCTGCCCGATTTTGGTTCTTCGGGTAAAAGATTTGATGCGTCGGTGAAATTCCCTTTTCCATCATTGTGAAACAGGAAAATCCCCCGGCCTCCTTTTACTTCAGATTCACCTGCAACGATCAGATCGAGAAATCCATCATTGTCAAAATCAAAGAATGCAGCATCATAGAGTTTAACTTTCTGAATAGCAGAAAACATTGAGGAGTTGTTCTTTTCCGGTTCAAAGCTGCCATTCCCCTTATTCCGCAGCAACTCATGTCTGCCACCGTTAACTGATGTGATAAACAGGTCAGAGAATCCGTCATTATTATAATCTCCAACAGCTACTGCTCCTGATCCTCCGTTACTTTTAAGTCCGCTTTCTTCAGTAATATCCTTAAAGACTCCCTGTCTCTGATTAGAGAATAAAATGTTACTGCCATTCTCATTTGCTACAAACAGGTCAATGTCACCATCGTCGTCAAAATCGCCGAAAACAGCTTCACGACTTTTCATATTTGGAACAGAAATTCCCATTTTCTCGGCCAGTTCTTCGAAGGTGCCATCGCCATTGTTCCTGAACATAAGATTCGAATTTGACCTTGTTTCATACAAGTCAAGATCACCGTCATGATCCATGTCGAAGAACAGGGCTTTATTTCCGCCGGTTTTGCTGCCTATGTTTGCTTTGGTTGTCACATCTTCAAAAACTCCCTTTCCAGCATTTCTGTATAAAACATCTCCTCCTTCCTTAACTATATACAGATCGAGAAAACCATCGTTGTCGTAATCTGCAAATGTTACAGAAGATTCTTTTCCAGAATGTTTTAATCCTGCTTCCGCTGCAACATCTCGAAAACGGCTCATCTCATTATTGAAGAGATAATGTTTATACGATGAAGATGCCTGATCATAGGTGCCGACATAAATATCTATATCTCCATCGCTATCATAATCAGCTGCTTCGACATGCGTGCTATATTTGAAATCAGGATATTTTTCTTCATCAAATACCGGAATGTTTAATCCTGCTGAAGATGTAGCATCAGTGAATTTAATAACGTCAAGAAGTGATTTGTTTTCTCCGGATGTACTCACGGGCTGCTGGTCATAAGTTATAAGCGGGAATCCGATCAATGAACCTCCGGGACCTTTCAGATCCATAATGCCTGCCTGGTATGGTGAAGTCACTTTAAGGTAATTATGGAATATTGTGAATTGAATAATTGCATTTTCCTTATCGGGCTTTTTCAGTAATAAGAGAGTCTTATTATAGTAATCAATTGCCTCTTTAGGAAACTCGGGGAATTGTTTATGAATGATTTCAAGCTGTTCAATTGCTTTGTCACTTTCTCCGTTCCTGATATAGATGTCAGTAAGATTAAGTTTTGGCACAAGATTCCCGGGGGCTTTTTCGACAAGCTGAAGAAGATAATTTTTACGTTCCTGCTGAGATCCAGTATCGGGGCTTGCCGCATATAGTTCTGTCAGATCATATAGAATTTTAATATGGTCAGGTTCAAACGTAAGTGCCTCTTTCAATTCTGAGACAGCTTTTTCACGTTCATCATTCATCTGATAAACTGTTGCCAGCAGCAATCTTATATCAGCGTCTTTCGGGGCTATTTTAATTGCTTCTGACAATTGTTTTTTTGCTTCAGGATATTTCCCCATTCTAAGATATGCAAGACCGAGGTTAGCATAGCCCAGTTTTTCATTGGGCGCCATCTTAATGAATTTCAAAAATGCTTTTTCGGCATCATCAAGTTTGAATTCTTCCAGGTAGGCGAGACCCATTGTCTGGGTTGTCATCAATTCAACTGATTTTTTCTTAGCGTCCTCGGGTGTTTCCTTGCAGCTGAACAGAAAAGAGGAGCACAGGACGAGTAATAATAAGATATTATATTTCTTCATTTAAATTGAATTTTTCCGGAAAGATTCATGGCATCAAAATTAAGAAATAAAAGGAATTTAATGAATATTACGGTGCTCTGCACCTTTTTCTTATATTATGAACATTTACCTACAAATATTGTGGTGGTCTGCACCTTTATCTCATATATTAAATATTACCTGTCGATATTATATTTCTCTACTGAGTTTGGGACAGATTTGAAGCGGCAGAGCCGCGAAACCAGCCTGCCTGCCAGCAGGTATTTGTAGAAACATATTTGAAATAGAAACCACAGGTGCAGAGCACCGTAATATTTAATTCTATCTACGTTAGTTTCCAGTTAGTTTCCAGTAACCTTAACCGGTATCCCGTTTTTTATTCTCATCAGTTCAACTTCACCTATTCGGTTGCCTCTGTCATCAAACTGTATTGTTCCTGTTACCCCGTAATATTTAACCTTTTTAAGATATTTCTGAATCTGTTCCCTGCTGGCACCGGCATTTTTTATTGCCATGATAATCAGATTCATGCCATCATAAGCGTAGGCTGCAACAGGGCCAGGCTTATACCCCCATGTTTTTTGAAATTCTGTGCTGAAGTTCAGTCCATTGGAATTAAACCATTGCCCTGAAGTTATCAGAACTGCATTTTCAAATGTTTTCCATTCAGACTCTTCAAATTCCCTTTCGCCCATGACAGATAATGATCCGAATACCGGTATGTTTATTTTCCTCTGCTGAATTTGTTTCACAATCATCAATGATGATGCAGGATTTCCAAAAAATATAATCCCGTTTATATCAGCTTTAATCAGATGATCAGTAAGAACGTTGAAATCCTGGTTTGTGTCATCGTATAAAAACTGTTTTGGATCAGGGCTGCCTGATATTTTTGATTTCTTCAGGAAACTGTTAAAGGCCAGTTTTGACTCGAAATCATTATCTGAAACTACAGCTATTTTATTTATTTTCTCTTTTATGCAGATCTCCCTGGTCAATGCATCTGCTAGCTGAACGTCATTCGGTACACAGCTAAAATACCATGGGACAAAAGCCTGCGCTAGTGTCGGATCTCCTGACCATGCGGATATAAAAATTACACGGGCTTTGGCTGATACCTGTTCAACCAGGTGGGCATTCCTGCCATCACACGAACCCAGTATCGCAACAACATTTTCATCAAAGATCAGATTTACAGCCTGTTTAGATCCTGTTCCCCACGGACCTTCCATTGAAAGGTCAACCAGTTTAAAGGGAATTCCGTTAAAACCTCCTTCTTCATTTGCTTTTCGGACTGCCATTTCTGCACCGTGCCTGGCAGCAGTTGATTTATTATCCTGTACTAATAATCCTATATTTACGGTCTTACCGGGCTCTTGATGTATTTTGATTTCCTTAGCATCACATGCAAGAAATGCCGTATACGTAAAAATAATGCATACAGGAAATAGCAGTTTCAGTAATTTCATTGGATGACTCCTGTTATTTTGAGACAGGAGCAGATTTTGACAATAAAATCTCTCTCCCTATTGCCTGTGCAATCTTCTTCAGATCTGACATTAAAGTGGCAAACTCATCAAGGCTTAATGATTGATATCCATCGCAAATTGCCTGTTCAGGCTGGTAATGAACCTCCATTATCAGGCCATCGGCTCCGACAGCAACCGCAGCTTTTGCCATAGCAGGCACCATCCATCTCAGACCTGTTCCGTGGCTTGGATCAACAATCACAGGAAGATGGCTAAGTCGTTTTAACATAGGCACTGCACTCAGATCGAGTGTGTTTCTTGTGGAAGTTTCAAAAGTCCTGATGCCGCGTTCACACAAGATTACCTGGTCGTTACCCTGACTGAGTATATATTCGGCAGCAAGAAGGAATTCCTCAACAGTGGCCATCATACCACGTTTCAATAAAACCGGTTTTCCGCACATCCCGGCCTCCTTCAGTAGCGGGTAGTTTTGCATATTACGTGAACCGATCTGGATCATATCTGCATATGATGCAACAAGCTCCATCTGCCGGGTGTCCATAACTTCTGTGACAACAGGCAAGTTAGTTTCTTTCCTAATGCTTGAAAGAAGTTTCAATCCTTCTTCTCCCAGACCCTGAAAATTATATGGAGAGGAGCGTGGTTTGAAGGCTCCTCCTCTTAAGATATTCGCACCACTCTCCTTTACGGATCTGGCGGTCGCGAAAAGCTGATCACGGCTCTCGACAGCGCATGGTCCGGCTATGATTACAATTTCAGAACCACCGATATTTACTCCTTTAATGTCAACAATTGTATCACCCGGTTTCGTCTTTCGGCTCACTTTGGAGGGCATGGAAGATCCACCGTTAACGTGGTTATTGCATGGATTTGTTTCCATTTTCTGTTTCCTTTCTGATTAATAATTTCCTGTTGTGCTGAATGATTTTTGTTTCAAATCCATAGGAGGCGCTGGAGTAAAATCAAATTTGCCATTATTTACTTTGGCAATATATATGTCCCTTATCTCATTCCAACTCTGGTCTAATACAATTTTCCCGGTAACTCCTTCATAACCCTGAAAAGTCTTTCTGTCTGTTAGTAAATCGCGGATTAGTACACGATTAAGCCCCGCTTTATTAATAGCTTCAATAAGAAGATTCGTACCATCATAAGCATGCGCAGCAAATACATCCGGTTCCTGGCCAAATCTTTTGAGATAACTGGCTTTAAATACTTTTAGTTTTGGATTATCACTATCAGGGTTATACTGACAGGTCGTTACAATGCCCTCAGCCAGATTTCCTGCAATTTTAAGAAATTCAGGATTAACCATCCTGTCGGAACCATAGACAGGTTGCTTTAGTCCAATTGTTCTTGCCTGTTTTAATATCAGCGCAGATTCTTTGGCGTTTCCCCAAATAAGAATGGCATCTGGATTGGTTACCATGATTCTTTCAAGTTGGGATTTAAAATCTGTTTCTCCATCAGCGAATCTCTCTTCAATAATTATCGGATGACTCACTCGCGTAGCATTTTCTGAAAATATCTTAAAGGCAACGCGTCCATACCTAGCCCCGGTTCTGATAATTGCTACCCTGGAGTGACCATCCTTTTTATAGATCTGGTTGATTAAAGCGTATATGCCCTGACGGTCATCACTTATAACTCGAAGAGTCCATGGTATATTTGTTTCTGTAAAAGTAGGATCAGGATCTCCTGTACATACCATGAAAATCTCAAGTTTTAATGCAGCCCTCAAAGCTACGTGCGAAACAATATCATCAATAGAACCAACAAATGCCCAAACTTTCTCATCATCCATCTTGACTACTTCATTGGCTGCAGCACCCCAGGCTCCGACATCATTGTGTATCATCAGCTTGTAGGGAAGTCCTTTATAGCCCCCACGCTTGTTTGCCTCTTCCGTTGCCAGTGTAGCTCCCTGCAGCATTTGCTTGCCCTGCGGAACCATTATTGATCCACTCAGTGGTCCGAGGAAGCCTAATCTCACTTCCTTAAGATCCACAGGAGCTTTTAATTCACGTCCTGCTCCATTAAATGTAAGCGGAATAAGAAAATGATATTTATATGGTTTTACAAATTTGTCATATGGAAAAATCTCATCGGGAGCTTTACCGTAATTGACTTTTTTATTCTGTTTATCCTGTTTTTCCTGTTTATCCTGACCGTTCAAAAAGGACACATGAAAAATTAAACCCAGTAGAATGATTGTTATTATTTTAAAAGCAGGTTTCATGATTTCAATGTTAATTTGATTTACAGATAGCATATACTTCAATTTCAATCAGAAGAGTTTCCCAGCATAACCTCGCCTGGATCCCTGTGCTTGCAGGTAATGGATTTAGATTCAGCCAGCTATAGAATGATGTGCGGATTTTATTGAATTCGGCATAGTCCCTTTCTATATCCCTCAAATAATTGGTAGTTCTGACAACATCATGCCAGGTCATACTTTCAGCATCAAGCAGATTAGTAATATTGACGTATGTTCTCCAGAGTTGGGCTTTAAAATCACCGATATGCTCCGCTTTTCCTTCTTCATTAACACTGGCTGTACCTGAGATCAACAGAACTTTATGGCCACCGAAATCGAGACGCAAGGCTCTTGAAAAGGACGAAGGCTTTTGATACTCGTAAGCTTCATTAATTACATGCGGAGCATGTGTCATATGTTTCTCAATAGGAGGCCGGTTATAATGTACTGAAGGATAATTATATCCGGCTATTTTGTTGTCGGCAGATAAAATTCCAAGCTTTTTCATTTCAATACGTTCTCCATCAGTAAGTTTTGACAGATCAATCAGTATTTGCTTTTCCTCTTTTACTTCAATCATATCACAAGTTTTAACTTTTTCAACTTTTATCTGCCGTAGCTTCAGCTAAGGCGGACTTTCAACTATTTCAGCAATTCTCCCCTGCTAACACCTCCCTCAGTGGCGACCCACAGGTAGTTATCGTCAGCATCTACGCCTATAATAAAATTATGAGCAATTGAAGGAGACGAGGGTATCTCTTTTGTAGTATGAACAACAGTACTATCATCATTTCTGGCATAGTTCTTAATGATGGTTAAGCCATCGCTGTTATTGTCATTCTTCTTGTAAGTTACCCAGCTTTTCCCGTTAGTACTGCTCAGTCCCTTATCACTGCAGATGAATACTACGGGTCCTTTTGCTCTTACAAAATTGATGAAATTGCTGGCAAGGCCGCTGTCGTGATCAAAGTAGCCTTTCCAGTGGGTTCCGTCGTAACTGCAAAAACCAAAGTAGGACGATACCCATAGCATGCCATCGGCATATGCAGTTCCTGTTGTTATATCGTGTACCGGACCATCATCGGGGAGCAGGTCAATTTCCATTTCGCCATCAGGATCGGTATAATCCTTGAATTGTTTGGTTTTGTATGTGTATTCGATAATCCCGCCACCCCAGGCAGCTATATATACTTTTCCATCACCTGCTGAAACACCATAGGTCCAGGGCTCATGCATGGGTGCATTCTTTTCTGTAAATATTTCCCACTGTTTTGAATATGTATCGTAATGACCTGCGCCTCCTCCTGTTGCAGTCCAGATATCTTTTCCATCACAATAAACACAATAAACCAGGTCATTGGGAAGGCCACTGTTTAATTGATTAAATGTTTCAAATTTGCCGGCTGACCAGCGGGTTAATCCACCCAATGTTCCAATCCATACATCGCCTGTAAGTTCGCTTACATCAATTGAAACGACCCCATTATGAGCCAAGCCGTCCTTTGTTGTATAGTTTGTCCACTTCCCGTCCTCATACACGGCCATACCCTCATGTGTTCCTACTAAAACACGTTTCCCGTCAATACGAACACAATATGCATGATTATTTGGCAAACCATCTTTTGTTGTGAAATTTTTCCAGTGACCATAAACAGGTATTGCATTGGTATTATCTTTCGATTTGACCTCAGCAGTTCTTTTCCCGGCCGACGGTTGAGAATTGATAACAAGCACTGAACAAATACCACATAAGATCATGGTAATTGAGGTTTGCAGGTTTTTTCGTAGGATATTTCTCATGATTTTCCTTATGTTTAGATTTATTTTTTATCCTTTTTATTCTTCAAATCACTGTATTCATATTGAGGAGCTCTCAGCGATTTCAGATAATCAACCAGGTCATTCAGCTGATTCTTTGTCATATCATTAACCACTCCATGTTTATCTTCCTTACCGTATTTCGTCCATATCTCCTCCAGCGTGGCAGCACGTCCGTCATGTAAATAGGGTGGAGAAGCATATATATTATTAAGATGGGGAGTGTCAAAGAGCATTGAATCATCAGATACTGCAAGTGTTTTAACATACGCCATTTTCAGATTTGTATAATAAGGCGGAGTATGGCAGGTTATACAGCGGTTGTTTTCAGGTATGATATTTCCATAACTGTCTTTTGAACGTTCGAATATTGCTTTACCGCGAAGTTGTGATTCCGTCAGTTCACCGTTTGGATTATACTGAAGATTCGGAGGATAAGGTATTCCAGTAATTATATATGCAGTAAGAGCATCAAGATCTTTATAGTTAAACTGCTCAGTTCTTGTTAGAACCGTTGAGAAACGCATACCGTCCTGTTTATATACAGTCTGGTTCTTACCATTCCATTTATAAGGAGGAGTATCGCCAATATCACGTAACGATTGAGTATTTGTCAGATTGCGACCCATATCCTTGGATGCCATATTATAGACAAGGCCATCTTCATGCATATCAGGATGACAGGTATAACAGTCAAACTGAGTCTGAAACGTATGCCCGGAATTATTGAAAAGCCTGCGTCCCCGTCTCGCTACAGTTATTGTACTAGGTCCTCCGAGGTCGATAGTGCCTGCCGGTTCAAGATTTTCAGTACTTATTATTCCTATTTTATCCTCCAGTTGTTCTGCAACATATAATAGCTTTCCATCTGTTGAAAGAGCAAGTCCTTTTGGGTCAGCGCCGGTTTTAATACGTTTTATAATATATCTGCTGCTGATTCCAAGATTATTTGAATAGTTTGCGAGCTGCTCAGCTCTGGACTTTGCAATCAAAGTTCGGAGAGAATCAATATTTACTACTGAAATAGTATTTACTCCTGAGCTTGAAATGAAGGCTTTTTTCCCATCAGGTGTGATGACAATATCAAATGGATCAGAATAGAAGGCATTTGGTTCGTCAATCAACAGCTGGATTGTCTTGCCATTTTGCTTCGGCTCAATTACCACAATGCCGTATGTCATCATCCAGCCTTGTTCTACCTGGATGGATGGAACAAGGTTTTTTGGTCTGATCATAGTTATCAGAGCCAGATCGCCGGTGGGGGTGAAAGCCGCATTTTCCATCAGGTAAGCTGACTCGATATTGCGCCTTTCCGTTATTCTCTGTGTACTCTCGTCAACAATTGTTAGTTCCGTTTTTATTGATTCTCCATAAGGAACTATCAGTGATCGTCTGCTGGTTACAAGGAGGGTTTTTCCATCAGGCGACAACTCTGTCCCTGTAGGATTATTTCCTGCATCAAATCTTTTTCTCTCTTCACCGGTATTGACATCAATAACAGAAATATTTGAAGAATATGAATCAATAACATACAGAAATTTACCGTCTGCACTTAGAGAAAGTCCGGCGGGACCGTTCCCGGTATTTAGTGTATCAACCACTTTTGATGATGCAAGATCTATAACTGAGACATTATCTGCCCATTCATTACTGACATAAGCCTTCTGACCGTCAGCGCTCAGAACTACACTGTGCGGAAGTCTTCCTACACCTATCTTATTTAATACCTTATGATTGGCTGCATCAACAACCAGTAAAGCATCAGATTCCTGTGCAACAACATATAACCTGTTTCCATCTTTTGAGACAGCCAGATTAAAAGGTGACAGATATTTTCTGTTAACAAGCTTTGAGATAAATCCGCTTTTCTGAGTATATGCATGGCACGAGAAGCAATTGAGAGGGTGATCATCAACAGCAGTCATATAATTGACATGTCCCCTTGCCCATTTCCTTCCCGGGAAAAAGACAACCAATCCGAGAATTGAAAAGAACCCTATAACAATTATAATCCTTGAAGTCTTCATATCTATTCCAGTGTAACCTTTTTCTCAACTACTTTATTTATATGCATCGGTATTATTACTGGAGATTTTTTAACTGCCAGTGGAACTTTGTTGCCCGGAACAATTTCAGGATCTTCATGACATCCGATACAACCCCGGCGTTCATTAGGACGTAACCAGATCCAACCGCACGTTCCGTATACATTCCCGTCTTTATCCACAGTCTGAATCTGGAAAGGCCTGTCTGCCATGACCTTAAGATAAAATGATCCATCCTCTGCAACATCAACATACCCGAGTGTTGAGTCTATTCCCACAATCTTGATTCTGGATGATGTTGATAAAGAAGCTGGTGTTTGCTTATCTGAGATTCTGATATCCTGACAGAGCAATAATCCGGTTTTTACTCCCGTATCAATTTCACTTGGCAGTTTTTTAGGCCTTTCATGTTTCCCTGTTACGACCATTTCAATCACATCGTAGTCCTTATTGCTGTAAATGGCTTTTCCAAGTTCTTTCTTTTCAGGATTAAATTCGTAAATCGAATATCTCTCAGATTCCGACTTACGGTATGACACCAGAAATCTTCCGTTCCGTTGCGGAAATACAGAGCGAAAATCACCTTTAATTTCTTTTGAAAGATTTACTCTCGAATGCAAAGGTCTGTTATAATTAATTGAAATCAGGTTTCCCTCTTCCGGGTTACTCTTGTCCGATTCAATAAAGACTATTTTGCCGGTATTTGTTTCAAGTCCGGGGCTGTATAAGTTGCTCCCCTCAGCGCCTTTATAAAACAGATCAGACTTGGTGCCGTCAGGTCTTAATACCATATACATCGGTGCTCCCTGTGCAGGAAATACCTGCCGTCCGATAGTTAAAATACGCCCATCGTTTAATGCATTGGATGCCAGATATGTATCAGGATTAAAGGTAATCCTCTTTACGTTACTTCCATCAATATTGCAGATATACAGGGAATGTCCGGCTTTCAGAGTGTCATTGGCTGAATATTTGCTGAATAGCAAACGGCCAAGAGGCAGGTAAGCAGGATCGGTGCAGTTTTCATTTGAAGATGTTATCTGTCTGGATTTAAGATTATTCAGGTCCATTTCCCATATCTGCCATGGATCATTCTGTTTTTGCTGAGCAGCAAAAAGCAGATAATTTTCATCATAAGAAATATGTGGCGAACGGGCTGAGTAGAAATCACCAGTAAGGATTTTCTCAGAAGCTTCAGATTTGGAAGAGGTCAGTTCCACTATCTGTGCTTGTGAAATGTACCTCCACAAATCAGAATTATCAATATATAAACTATTTGATTTTACCTTACTGCGTGTTAAAATAATCATTCCCTCCTTGTTTTTTTCACTGCACGATGAAAGGAAGATACAGGATGTGGCAATGGCTATTAATATGAAGGATAGTATGGTAGTTCCGGTTTTATTCATTTCTAGGCTATTTTTGTGGTTCTTTGACAGGAAGAATCTGATTGACCTTAATGTTTTCAAGTACCTGAATTATACCGGAAGGCCATTTTATCTCGATTTTATCAACCATCTCATTTTTTGCAAGTCCAAAATGGATGCGCGGGTCATTTTGTGACAGGTAACCTGTAGTACTTTTTTTCTGAGCAGAATAAACCTTTCCGCCGGCAGTCAGTTTTATTCTTGCACCGATTCCATCCCTGTTGCTTGAGGTTCCGATCAGATTAAGAGAGATCCAGTTATTCTGATTTCCCTTATTGTTTCTCAGGAAAGATCCCCTGTCGTTAAGATTCACAATATATCCGTCAATATCTCCGTCATTATCATAATCGCCAAAGCAGGCTCCACGGCCGACAAGTTCCTTCAGGAAGTATTTGCCGCTCTCGGTTGAAACATCCTTAAATTTCCCGTCTCCGACATTTTCAAATAACTGATCTTCCTGCCCGTAAAGGTGTTTCAATGCACCATTGGCTTTAAATATGTCTACAAGCCCATCGTTATTATAGTCGATAAATGAGGATGACCAACCGACATATTGACCGGCAGGCATTGCTATTCCCGATGTATAAGACCTGTCAGAGAAGATTCCATTTCCCATATTCTCATACAGTCTGCAGTACTTATCATCTGAAATGAACATATCCATACGTCCTGAACCGGTATAATCTGCAAAATCCACCGACATACTGACTGCTGATTCGCCTGACTGACCGAATGCAGTTCCTGAAGGTGTACCCACGTCTGTAAACCCTTTTCCTCCGTTATTATGCCAGAGATAGTTCATTGAATGGTCATTGGCAACATATATGTCTACAAATCCGTCATCGTCATAATCAGCGGCACCAACGCCCATGGCCCTTCCATCCCTGTCTGTTATACCCATAGCTTTGGTTACATCTTCGAATGTACCATTACCTTTGTTGTGGTATAAAACATCAGGCTGGGCATCATAAGCCAGCGGACTGGGAAAGCCATCCGGAGCATAATAATATTTATAATTCGGATCGAAATTAAGATAGTTGCCTACGTAGAGATCAAGAAATCCGTCGTTATCATAATCAAGCCAGACTGCTCCTGTGCTGAAATCTGTTTCTTTTCCTCCGACCCCTGCACGACTTGTAACATCTGTGAATGTCCCGTTACCATTATTCTTATAAAGTACGTTTGTACCGTAATTACTTATATAAAGATCGGGGTATCCATCATTGTTATAGTCGCCGACAGTGACTCCCATACTATACCATGGGCTGCCAAGTCCGGCTTTTTTTGTGACATCCTCGAAAGTTCCATTTCCGAGGTTGTGATAAAGATGATTGTGAGTCAATTCGTCCGGTTTTTCACCGCTGCTCAGACCTTTAACCCATGTTCCGTTACAAACATATAAATCAATAAACCCGTCCTTGTCATAATCCAGAAATGCGGCGCCTGCACCGCTTGATTCGACAATGTTCGTCAGCTCCTTGTCACCTATTGAGTGAACAAAATCGATTCCGATCTCTTTCCCGATCTCCTGATAGTAATCTTCATTTGCAGCCGGAGGGCTTGCAACAGATTTGGATGATGATTTGTTATTGGATTGACAGGAGTAAATTGTCAGCAAAAATATGAAAAGAAAGGTATAGCACCCTGATTCAATTAGATTGCTGTAGAACTTCTTTTTAAAAAAAATCATAGTTAGGTTTTCTTTTTATAAATATAATATTGCCAGTATTCTCACCTTGAGCTAAATAAAATAATAGGCTCTGCAAATTAAAAAGCCGTAAATATAATAATTTTAAAATACCCTTAAATCCTACGACCTCATTTGTAAAACCTACTACCTTACTTACCTGCCAGGATAACCCTGAGCAACATTTAAAAGTTAATGTGAAAAAACCTGACTTTACAAAAAAAACTTACAAGATAAACCCTTGTTAAAAATTACTAACCCATACAATGATAAGGACCGGCTATTAAACGTTCATTAAAATGAAATTAAAAAAGAATTAAAGTTTGGATTCCTCCCGTTTCGCGGAATCCCACTAAAGGGGAGTAGTACTGCGATGTAAAATAATTCCGTTTATACTGTGGGCAGTAAAATTTTTACAAGAGTACCTTTGTTGATAACGGATGAGATTTCCACAATTCCATTATGATTTTTGATTATCTGATTAACAAGAGGAAGACCAATCCCTGTACCTGAAAAGGAAATGGTATTGTCGCCACGGTAAAAGGGTTCAAAAATCTTTTTAAGATCTTTTCCTGATATTCCTATACCCTTGTCTTCAAAAACGACCTCAATAAATTTTTCAATATGACGGAATGTTATATCGACTTTATGATCAGGAGAGTATTTGCAGGCATTTTCTATCAGATTAGAAACAGCAACTTTCAGTAGATAATCATCTCCGACAACAATCATCTGGTCTGCGTCTGTGAGCGAAGTATCCATTGAAATATTGATGCGATAATCGTTATTGAATTTTATTATCTCCTCCTGGGCCTGCCACAGAATTTCATCAATCCTGATTTTTTTGTTAAAATGTACCGGATCCTCTGCACTGGTGCGTGCTATTAGTAATAATCTGTTTGACAGGTCAATGAGTGATTTAATATCATCGAGAACCGATGCAAGGGCTGTTTTGTAATCATCGGTTGACCTGTCTTTCATCAACAGAACCTCCAGCTGACCATTAATTGAAGTCAGCGGGGTACGGAGTTCATGTGATGAATTAGCAATAAAATTCTTTTGCATTCCAAATGAGATCTCAAGTCGTTCGAGCATTTTATTGAAAGTCTTAGCCAGCCTGCCGATCTCATCTGTCCCGTTTCCCTCAAATATTCTCAGATTAAGGCTGGTAACAGTTATGTCTTCAACTTTTTCTACCATATCGGAAATTGGTTTTAATGCTCTTCCTGAATAGAACCATCCTGCTACAAAGAATAACAGGAGGCTGATTAAACAAACAATTATTAGTGTTAACGCCAGTTTATGCATACGTAATGAACCCTCATCATCAGTTGCAGCTGCTATTACAACAAACCTGTCATAATCTGTAAAAAACAAAGCTCCAACTACTTCATATGGATTCTGTTTATAAGAAACAATTAAACCAGATCGTACTTTTTCGAGGACATAATTTCTGATTTCAATTTCTTTCTTTCCATCGGAACTATATACAATATCATTGTTGAAATTGATTATAATTATTCTTTCATTCTGTAGATTAACAGGACCGTTTCTTTCAATTTCAAGAAAATGGTTCGCTTCAGCTACAGTTGTATTAAACAACAGATTAGCAGTGGTTCGGGCTTTATTCCAAAGTAGTTTATTGAAGTCGTCTTTTCTTAGGTTGGCTGAGGAAAGGTAAATTCCTACTGACGCAATAATCATAATCATTCCCCCAAGCAGGAGAAACTGGAGTGATAATCTGGTCCTTATTTGCATTCTAAATATCTCCAAAAACATATCCAAACCCAACCCTGGTATGGATCATCTTTTTATCATATCCTTTATCAATTTTCTTTCGCAGAAAGTTAACATAGACATCAACGACATTTGTTCCGAAATCAAATTTAATATCCCATACTTTTTCTGCAATATCGACTCTTGATAACACCCTTCCTCTGTTTCTCATGAAGTATTCAAGCAATGAAAATTCTTTAGCTGTGAGATCAATGTAAGTGTCACTTCTGCGAACCATCTTTCTTTCAAGATCTAGTTCAAGATCTCCTGCTACAAGAATATTTGTTTTTTCCTGAGGCAGATCGGATTTTCTGAGCAATACCTTGACCCTTGCAAGCAATTCTCTGAATTCGAAAGGCTTAACAAGGTAATCACTGGCTCCGGCTTCAAAACCTGTAATTTTATCATCTGTGGTTCCCAGCGCAGTTAACATCAGGACAGGTATAATGGAATTTATCTTTTTAAGTTTTCTGCAAAGATCCAGACCATTTANNGTTCATCTTCGACAATCAGGATTTTCATTGATTCGAGTTTTCTGAAATTGATACCTTATATTATAAACCACTACAATAAGAGAGTTTGAATTTATCCGGCGAATATACATTATTTGGTATTATGAAATGTTATTTCAGCTGAAAGTCACTTGCATAAATACTCATATTTCGGAACTTCGTTCTTCAACATTCTCCTTATTTAGTGTATTTTAGCCTGAGATCGAGTATCTTGTCATATATAAAGTAGCAAGGATTATCACACTGGGACTTTTCAAATCTCACCCTGGGTGTTGCAGAATCGATAGCAATGTAAATATCATCTTGTTCTTTATAAGTAGCGGTGACAGTATATTTTTTATTGAGCGTCACTTTAATCGAAGCGTTGGAATCGATTGTCTTTACAGTACTATATAAGACGCTATCCTCTATATTACCTTCATAAACATTTATTATAGTTTCAATACTGGAATGGTTTGAATCCACTTTAATATTCAGAAGTACATCAACCGGTTCATCATCCAGGCAATCGGAACACTTGACAATAAGCCCCTGGTCTTCACAGGAAAAACAGCACAGGATTATTATAAAAAGTATTATTTTACTTAAGATTTTCATCAGAATATCAATACCACTTTAACGTTTTTCCTTTAGTTCTTACTTTATCAAAATAAAAATTGTACGATGCACCCAGTCTTAACCACACAGGACCAACATGATAAAAAGCTGTTTTCATATAATCTGCGCCAAGAGAAAATGAAAGATCATTTTTTGTCCATTTTAAGGCTATTGCCGGAAGTACAATAAATTTATTCCCGGGAACATTAAGTGTCCCTTTTAGTTGATTACCAAAAATATAACCAGTCGATAATGAAGCGGAAATACTGAAATTGCCTCTGAAAGGATAATCGGTCAAAGCAAAATCTTTAAATAACCCGGCATAAATAACGGAGCCTTTATCCATATATTGATAATACATATGTTCGGCTTGTTTCAATAAAACCCTGGTATACCAGAATTTGGTATCAAGGCCTGCAATGATACCTCCATTCAGATAAGGTTCCTTAAATGAAAAACTTACACCGGTATAGATATCATGCACGAAAAACCTGGTTGAAGCCATTATATTCACCTGATCGATCCCATACTTTACATTGCCTGGCATATTATTGTCTTTCAGGATCATGAGCATATCATTCCT
Source organism: Bacteroidales bacterium (assembly GCA_003157075.1). Lineage (GTDB taxonomy): Bacteria > Bacteroidota > Bacteroidia > Bacteroidales > VadinHA17 > LD21. Next base: position 20,516 of record PMIL01000051.1, read on the forward strand.
TCTGTATTTGGCAGCGACGTTATAGGGACTCTCTGTACGATTACCCTGGTCAGCCCATTTATTTCCTATTTTGAAAAGGTATTTGGCCGCGTCACTTTTATCAGCCAGTACAGTTAGTGCCAAAGCATTAAGTTTAGAATTATTTACTGCATAAATGTCTACACCTTTATCATAAAGAAGTTTCATTAATAACGTATCTCCATTTAGCGACGCCATAAGAAATGGCGTAAATCCTTCGTTGTCCTTTGCTTCCATATTTGCCCCATTCTGTATCAGCAGATCAGCTATATCCGCATTACCTGCCCAGATAGCAGCAAGCAGCGGAGTAGATCCTTCGATGGTCCTATTATCAATCGAGGCATTATAATAGAGAAGCATGTCTGTTATCTGGAAGTAGTCATATACTGAAGCATAATGAAGAGATGATGCGTCGTATCTGTCAGTGTAATCAACATCGGCTCCCGATCTTATCAGGGATTCCGTAATTTCCGCGTTTTCATTCTTTACAGCAAGAAGAAGAGGTGTGTCTCCAATGGTGGTCCGTTTATTTACATCAGATCCATTATCTATGAGGATTTTAGCTACTTCTGTATTATTATTTGAAATGGCAAAAATAAGAGGAGTCACACCCTGGTCCGTTTCATAAAAAATATCAGCGCCTCTCTTAATGAGCCTGATTGTCTCGCCAGCATAGCCTTTGGAAGCGGCTATCATGAGGTTATAGTCGATTGCTCCCCTGTAAAATGAAGGAAGATAATCAGTTGTATCCAGAAGTATATTCTCGGTTTCTGAGACCTGACCTGACACCGGTACTGAAATAATAAGCAATGTTAGAACAAAAAGAATCCGGATATTTTGTAATCTCATTGACAGCATAGAGTACAAAGTTAATTTTTTGATTCTTTTTTTTAGATAAACCCCGTCAGATTTTAAAAAATATTTAGACGATCTGTTTTTACATATTCATCCAAATCGTATGCCAATATTTTGATCTGAAGATACTTTTTGATGACAATTTCCGTTTTATACTTATATCTTACAGATATTCTTTATCAATAATACTATTTTTCAACTAAAATAGCCATTTTTACCGTAAAGTTGTTTATGATTACGGAATCATTTTTATTTTTGCCACGTATAAAGAGATATGATATTGAACCGAAATAATAAAATAGCCTTGTTTTCAATTTTGTTACTGATGGTTAGTATAACCCCGGGAGCTATGGAAAACAACTTTAACCTGGTTGATAAACTCGTGCCTGGTAATGTAAGATTGACAAATAGTATCTCATCCGGTGAGGAGTTTTCAGGGGCTGAGAAAACCGTAAATGCTTTCCTGAAGAAATGGACGATAGCCGGCGCATCAATAGCTATTGCAAAAGATGGTAAACTGGTCTACGCGCGTGGCTTTGGCTATGCGGATACTGCTTCAAAGATTGAAACTCAGCCATATAGCCAATTCAGGATTGCCAGTATTTCAAAACTGGTTACAGCTACAGGAATTATGAAACTTCAGGAGGAAGGAAAACTGTCGCTTTCAGATACTGTCTTCGGTCCTAGAGGAATTCTAAATGATCCTTATTTTAGCAACCCGAGGGATAAGAGAGTCTATAACATAACGGTTGCCCAGCTTTTAAGTCACGAAGCCGGCTGGTCACAACGTTATGGAGATCAGATGTTCATGCCAATAGTTATAGCTCAGGCGATGGGGGTAAAAACACCAGTTGATACAAAAACAATTGTCAGGTTTGCACTCAATAAAGGACTTCAGTACAGCCCCGGAAAAGGGAAAGCCTATTCCAATCTTGGTTACAGTATTCTTGGCCTTATAATAGAAAAAGTCTCCGGAATGCCATATGAAGATTATTGCAGGAAAGAAATTTTTGAACCTCTGGGGATTTATGATATGAAAATTGCGGGCAATCTTCCGTCTGAGAAGGCACCGTTTGAGGTTACCTATTATATACCTTCAGATATACCGAAGAAACCTTCAATTTACGATACAGGTGAGATGGTGCCGCCATGCTATGGCGGGAATGATATTACCACCCTGGGAGGCGCCGGAGCATGGGTTGCTACTACTCCTGATCTTATGCGATTATTACTGGCAGTTGACGGTTTTGGAACTCGTCCCGACATTCTTAGCAGTGAAAGTATCAGATTCATGACCGATAATAACAATGGATTCGCCCCGGTAGGATGGAAGGCCACAGTTCTGGGCGGTACATGGTGGAGGACAGGTTCATTTCCCGGAAGTGCCGGTATGATGAAACGGCAGCCCGATGGATTATCCTGGGTTGTCCTTTTCAATTCCAGTGCCTGGAATGGTCCTGAAATCTACTCATATATAAGCAATATGATGAACAAAGTAGTAGCAAAAATTGATCCTATGCCTCAATATGACCTGTTCTCATATTCAGTACCAACACCTTTAAAAATGACTTTGAAAGATTATTCCAGCTGGTAACAATGTGTTTTACCGTAAATGTGAATCTTATCAAGGAGGAGCTCGAAAACAGGTACGGAGCCACTTTGATCGATCCTGACAAATACAGACCGAGTTATTATTATCACGCCTTTGGACTGCCTTCACTTCCAGCTGTCTGTTCTTCCGAACCTTCTGAAATCAGACTTTTAAAATGGGGATTGATTCCTTCCTGGACCAGAAGTATCGATCAGGCTAACATTATACGGTATAAAACCTTTAATGCCCGTTCAGAAAGTATCGATACAAAGCCATCATTTTCTTCCGCTTTCGCAGCAAAAAGGTGCATAATCCCGGTAAAGGGATTCTTCGAATGGCAGCATGTTGGCAATGAAAAAATTCCATGGTATATATATCAATCTGAAAATGAAGTATTATCAATTGCCGGCATCTATGATGACTGGATTGAAAATAGTACAGGCGAGGTTTTCAGTACTTTCTCAATCGTTACAACTGATGCCAATGACCTCATGGCACGTATCCATAACTCTGGTAAGAGAATGCCTGTCATTCTGAATAATTCATCTGAGGCCCGATGGCTTGATCTCTCAGTTACAAAGGAAGATGCACTTAGCCTTTTAATTCCCTGTCCTTCCGATATTCTGAAAGCTCATACAATCAGCCCACTTATTAATTCCAGATCATCTGACAAGAATACTCCGGAATTGATACAACCCTATAATTACCCGACCGGGAATCTGCTGTTCTAGGAAAAGGCGTAAAGGCGTAAAGGCGCAAAGGCGCAATGGCGCAACGG
>PMIL01000165.1 GCA_003157075.1 Bacteroidales bacterium
TTCGTAATTTTGAACATTAATTTGCTTGGGAGACAGGAAAAGATTTTAAAATGAAGATTGGCAACCAATATTATCAGAGTATTTGGGCTGATGAGAATGATCCTGCAGTCATCAGGGTCATTAACCAGCAGAAGCTGCCTTTCTTTTTTGAAATCAAAGAACTCAGGTCAGTTGATGACGTTTATAACGCAATCGACGATATGACAATAAGGGGAGCTCCGCTCATTGGTGCAGCGGGAGCTTTCGGAATCTATCTTGCTACGCTTGAGATCAACTCACAGACAAACATAAGGGAACACCTTTCAAATGCCGCACGTTATCTGGTTTCATGCAGACCTACTGCAGTAAATCTTTCCTGGGCTGTGAGTCGTGTGATTGATAAACTGGGTAATGATCAATCTCCTGAATCCCTCTCGAAAAAAGCTCTTGATGCAGCTGTTGAAATCTGTGAAATTGAAAAGGAAAACTGCCGGCAGATTGGAAAACACGGATTAAAACTTATAGAAGCCATAAGCAGGAAAAAAAAGGGAGCTCCTGTAAATATTCTTACTCATTGTAATGCAGGGTGGCTTGCATGTATCGATTATGGAACTGCTACTGCACCGGTTTATCTGGCCCATGAAAAAGGTGTTCCTTTGCATGTGTGGGTTGATGAAACACGTCCACGAAACCAGGGGGCAAAACTTACAGCTTATGAACTCGGCCAAAACGGGGTTCCCTATACCTTAATTCCGGACAATACCGGTGGTCATCTGATGCAACAAAATAAGGTTGATATTGTTATTGTTGGAAGTGATCGCACAACCAAAACCGGAGATGTTGCCAATAAAATCGGAACTTATCTTAAAGCACTCGCAGCTTTCGACAATAAAATACCTTTTTATTGCGCTTTACCCTCATCTTCAATTGATTTCAGGATCAGTGATGGGGTAAAAGAGATAGTCATAGAAGAACGCAATCCGGAGGAAGTAACAAGTGTTTCGGGATTTGACAGTGGAGAGATCAGATCGGTAAGGATTTGTCCCGAGGGTACAAATGCAGCAAATTTCGGCTTTGACATTACACCTGCCCGTCTTATTACCGGTTTAATAACCGAAAAAGGAATATGCAGGGCTACGGAAAAGGATATTAAAGAGATGTTTTCATAAAAATTAAGTTAGTATGGAAGGGGTAGTTAAATTCAATTGTCATTGGAACCAGACAGGACCCGTCATTTCTGATGAGCAGTATGAAGTGATTAATTATTGGAGGGAAGTTCTGTACAATATGGATCTTATCGGTGCTTATGAAAATGGGGTTGGGTTCGGTAATATAAGCATGAGAATAAAAGGAGGCCATCAGTTTGTGATTACCGGATCTGCTACGGGCGAGATACCTGAACTGGAACCAGGTCATTATGTCAGGGTGAATTCATTCAATATTGAAGATAATGCCGTTCAGTGTATAGGGCCTTTAAAAGCTTCATCCGAATCATTAACCCATGCAGCAATATATTCTGCCGATCCCGGAGCTAATGCAGTCGTTCATGTTCACAGCATTGAGTTGTGGAATGAGCTCATTTATAAAGTTCCCACAACAAATCCATCAATGGATTACGGAACAACAGGCCTGGCAAAAGATATCCTGAAGCTCTTCAAAGAATCGGATGTTTATGAAAAGAGGATTATAATTATGGCAGGCGACAGGGCCGGGATTCTTACTTTCGGACATGATATGGATGAGGCAGTAAATGTGCTGATGGAGTATTTAAAGAAAGAAGGATGATCAGAATCGGCATTATAGGCGGTTCTGGTCTGGAGAATCCTGAAATTCTGCAATCATCTGAAGAAAAGCATTTTGAAACCCCTTATGGAGCTCCCTCCTCCTCCCTGTTATGTGGCTCTGTCGAAGGAACTGAAATCGTCATTCTCTCGCGACACGGCAGGCAGCATACAATTCCTCCCTCAAAAGTCAACAACCGTGCAAATATTTTTGCGCTGAAAGAGGCGGGATGTACGCACATTATAACCTCAACAGCCTGCGGTAGCCTCAGGGAGGAAATCGGACGGGGAGATCTTGTAATCCCCGATCAGTTTATAGATTTTACCAGGCACAGAGATATCACATTCTTCGACGAGTTCAAACCAGGCAGCATGAATCATACTCCGATGGCAGATCCTTTTGATACAAATTTAAGGAATCTGATTATTTCATCCGCCATGGCTTTGGGTATTAAGATCCATAACAGAGGGACACTGGTAACTATTGAGGGCCCCAGGTTTTCAACCCGTGCTGAATCGAAAATGTTCCGGCTATGGGGAGCAGATATAATTAATATGTCGGTTGCTCCTGAAGTTATATTGGCCAATGAAATCGGTATCCCGTATGCGGCAATTGCTATGAGCACAGATTATGATTGCTGGAAGGATGATGAAACACCAGTTTCGTGGGAGGCTGTAATTGCAGTCTTTAATAAAATTGTTGATTCTGTCCTCAGGCTGATAACTGTGGTAATTCGCAGGGTTAAATAGATTTCAGATTTTTCTTTTTCCAAGTTCTTGCATAATTACATTCAAATAACTAATATTGCAATCCGTTTTCTTGGGCCCATAGCTCAGCTGGTTAGTAGCACCTGACTCATAATCAGGGGGTCGCTGGTTCGAGCCCAGCTGGGCCCACATATTACAAATAGAAAACCCTCTAATTCAGCTGATTAGGGGGTTTTTAATTTTTCGGGGGATTGTACGGGGGA
>PMIL01000076.1 GCA_003157075.1 Bacteroidales bacterium
TTAATAATAACTTTATTTTGAGTTTATTCCCGAACTATAAAAGTGCCGAATAATGAAACGACTGTCTTCTTTATTTAATTCGCTGTTTCATTTCTATTATGATGGATTCATGCATTTATCAGGTTGGGGCAAAAAGGTATGGCTGATAATCCTTATAAAACTATTTATTATGTTTGCCATTTTGAAANNCAGGATTTTCTTTATAAGAATTATCATACTGACAAAGACAGAAGTGAACATGTCCTTGAACAACTAACCAATCTACCTGAAAACCATGATAGATAACATCGATTTGAGTCTTGTTGACTGGTCAAGAGCTCAATTTGCACTTACAGCAATTTACCACTGGCTGTTTGTCCCGCTTACGTTAGGATTATCCTTCATTCTTGCGATAATGGAAACTATATACGTTAAAACCGGGAATGCAGAATGGAAACGGATCACCCGTTTCTGGATGACACTCTTTGGGATAAATTTTGCTATTGGCATAGCAACAGGTATAATTCTTGAATTTGAGTTTGGCACAAACTGGTCAAATTACTCATGGTTTGTAGGGGATATATTTGGCGCTCCACTGGCTGTTGAAGGTATTCTGGCATTTTTCCTCGAATCGACGTTCGTCGCTGTAATGTTTTTCGGATGGAATAAAGTGAATAAAAAGTTTCATCTGGTCTCTACCTGGCTGGTTGCCATCGGAGCTAATCTCTCCGCACTCTGGATTCTTGTGGCCAACGCCTGGATGCAACACCCCGTTGGTATGATATTTAATCCTGATACGGTACGAAATGAAATGGTGAGTTTCTGGGCGGTTCTTTTTAACCAGGTGGCAGTCGATAAATTTCTCCACACAATTTCATCCAGTTTCCTGCTTGCATCAATGTTCGTGCTTGGTATAAGCGCCTGGTATCTGATAAGAAAAAGGGAAGAACAGCTGGCAAAAAGAAGCATTCTGATTGCAGGAGTATTTGGACTATTATCTTCCCTTATGGTAGCATATACGGGCGATCAATCTGCCAGAACTGTTTCAAAAGTTCAGCCTGTTAAGTTTGCATCGATGGAGGCACTCTATGAAGGTAAAAGCAATGCCGGATTAATGGCGTTCGGCCTGCTTAAGGATTCAGAAAAAAAAATAGGGGATAAAACGGAATGGGAGTTTGCTTTTAAAATACAGATCCCGGGTTTGCTCTCTGTACTAACGGGAGGTGACAGGGAATCTTATGTTCAGGGTATCAAGGATCATATAAACGGAAATGATAAGCTGGGTTTAATTTCGACGCCTGATAAAATTAAGCGTGGCAGGTATGCTATGGAAATTCTTACATCATACAAGAATGCCAGTCTTAACAACGACACTGCTCAAATTTCAGCAACAAAAAGTATTTTTAAAGACAAGGATTTCAAAGACAATTATTTCAGGTACTTTGGATACGCTTCAATTAATAAACCTGAAGATATTATCCCTGACGTGCCAGGTTCATTTTATTCTTTTCATATGATGGTAGTTTTGGGATTTCTTCTCATAATAATATTCTCTGTTGCACTCTATCTCCTTTTTAAAGGCACATTATCGGACAACAAATGGTTTTTATGGGTGGCTCTTCTGTCAATACCATTACCCTATGTTGCAAGCGAACTGGGGTGGCTGCTTACCGAAATAGGGCGGCAGCCCTGGATAATACAGGATATGATGACTGTAAATAAAGCTGTTTCACAGATTGGTACCGGGACGGTAATTACAACCTTCATTCTATTTGCGGTTCTCTTTACGGGATTGCTGATATCTGAAGTATCCATTATGGTTAAACAGATTAATACCGGACCAAAACATTAGGAGGATGAAATTATGACAGCAATGCTTTCCCAAATATTCCTGCAACATTACTGGTGGATTATAATATCCATACTGGCAAGTCTGCTTGTCTTTCTTATGTTCGTCCAGGGAGGCCAGACATTGATATATACCCTGCCCCAAACCAACATTCAGAAGACAATGATCGTTAATGCCTTAGGACGGAAGTGGGAATTCACCTTTACGACCCTTGTAACCTTTGGCGGTGCATTCTTTGCCTCTTTCCCGCTTTTCTATGCAACTAGCTTCGGTGGCGCTTACTGGGTCTGGATAGCGATATTATTCAGTTTTATAATACAGGCTGTAGCGTATGAATTCAGATCGAAACCAAATAATGTATTCGGACACAAAACATTTGAGCTGTTCCTGTTTCTGAATGGCTCACTCGGGCCATTTTTAATAGGAGTGGCTGTAGCAACCTTTTTCACAGGCGCGATGTTCAGCCTGAACAATATGAATCAGGTTCTATGGGCAACTCACTGGTATGGTCTTGAAGCTTTATTGAATATCCGAAACCTTGCACTCGGTCTTGCAATTTTATTTCTGGTCCGGGTCAATGGATTACTTTATTTAATCAATACCATTAATGATGAGGCACTGCTTAAGAGATCGGTAAAAGGATTAATTTCCAATTCGATTCCATTTCTGATCTTCTTCCTTTTTTTCATAATATCATTGCTTTTATCAAATGGGTTTGCCTCAGATAACGGGACCGGGACGATGACGGTTGAAAAATTCAAATACCTGCATAATTTCATTCAAATGCCAGTAGTAATGATTCTTTTTCTTGCGGGCGTTGTCGGAGTGCTTTTTGGCATTGGGATATCGGTTTTCAGGAAAAGCCTGACAGGGATCTGGTATTCCGGAGCAGGAACCATGCTTGCAGTATTCTCTTTGTTTCTTGTTGCCGGGTTTAATGGAACATCATTTTATCCGTCCCTTTTTGAACTCCAGAGTTCTTTGACAATAAAGAATGCATCGTCAAGCCATTTTACTTTGAAAACGATGATGTATGTTTCTTTTCTTATCCCATTTGTTATTGTCTACATATGGTATGCATGGAAAGCAATCAATAATGACAGGATAACTGAAGAGGAGATGAACTCGGACGAACATAAATACTAGGCTTGCGGTAACCGGTAACCGGTATGCGGCTTACCTTGTACCGCGCACCGCAAACCATGCACCTCAAGCCAGGTGAATAAAGAATATTGAAATTAATATTATCAGAAATGTATATAAGTCAATTACTCCAATATCTAATCTGGCCGGCGTTTATCCTATTGAGCTGGTATGTAGTAAAAAATGCTTTAGAAGCTTACGAAAAGAAATTTCCTGAAAAGAACTAGTAAGCATAAAAATCAGGCCGGTTTGTAATTATATATGATATTAAACTCTATGGAATTTCCATCGTTAAAATCGTGGTTTAAAGGAGCTGAGCATTACCCGTTCATAGTTGCCGGGCCTTGCAGTGCGGAGAGTGAAGAACAAGTCCTGTCGATAGCTGCTTTTTTAAAAAGCACAGGGAAAGTAAATCTTTTCAGGGCCGGTATCTGGAAACCAAGGACTCGTCCGGGAACCTTTAACGGGGTAGGAGTTAAAGGTTTGAAATGGCTTCAGAGAGTTCAGTCGGAGTATGGATTGAGAGTTACAGTTGAAGTTGCGTCACCAAAGCATATTGAAGCTTGTCTTAAACATGGCATTGATGTACTGTGGATTGGTGCCCGGACTGTATCCAATCCTTTTTCCGTGGAAGAGATATCTGAAGCTCTTCGGGGTGTGGATATTCCGGTACTTATAAAAAACCCCTTAAATCCCGATATTGATCTCTGGCAGGGCGCAGTTGAAAGGATCTATGCAGCAGGCATAAGAAGAATTGCTGCTGTGCATCGTGGCTTCTCCCCATTTGAAAGGACACTGTACAGGAATATGCCAAAATGGGAGATCCCTATAGAGTTGAGGCAGAGAATAAGAAACCTGCCCATTATATGTGATCCCAGTCATATATCCGGGAGAGCAGATCTAGTCCCGGGAATATCTCAGAAAGCATTGGATCTTACTATGAATGGCCTTATGATCGAAGTGCATTATAACCCTTCAGAAGCTCTGAGCGATTCAGCACAGCAGTTAAACTTTGACCAGTTCCGATCTTTATTGACAACACTTATTATCCGACAGCCGACTATTGATGATAAAGGATTCCTGAATCAGCTTGAAGAGTTACGAAATCAAATAGATTCAATTGATTTTCAGTTAATTGAATTAGCAGCTTCAAGAATGAACATATCCGAGAAGATGGGGGAATACAAATATAAAAATAATGTTGCAGTTCTTCAGATGGAGCGCTGGCTGGAAATTCTTCGTACCCGTACTGATCATGGCACTTTACGTAATCTGGAGCCGGCTTTTATTGAAAGATTAATGACACTGCTGCACCAGGAATCGATCAGGATTCAAACTGCTATACTCGATAACCTAAAAACAAACGAAGATCACTGGTCAGAAGAGGAGTGAAATTGCTGAGGCAATTATGTAAAGAGGAATTATTAAGGTAATTCCCGGCATCCCGAAAACAGCAACATTAATTAAAATCAATGCTATAAGAATATACCTTCCTTCATTTCCCTTTAATTTCAGGTTCTTAACTTTTAAAGAAAACAGGGGAATCCTGCTGACCATTAATAAGGACAAGATTATTGTAACTAGAATAATCAGAAAAGAAGAAGAAGTAAATGACTCTATCAAAGGCGATTGGGAATAATGGCCTGCAATAACAACCGATATCACGGCAAGAGCATTTGCAGGTATTGGCAACCCTTTAAAGGAGGTGGACTGAGTTGAATCTAAATTAAATATAGCCAGTCTTATTGCTCCACACACCGGCATAATTGCCGAGATAAGCATTAATAAAATAATTTTTAGAAAGTCAGAATTAATATCAACCGGAGCATTCAAAGTAACTGAATTAAGAAGAAGATGGTAAATTATTAATCCGGGCGCAACACCAAAACTTACAACATCAGCCAGACTATCGAGTTCTTTTCCTACCGGTGAATATGCCTTTAAAAGCCGTGCGGAAAACCCATCGAAAAAATCAAAGATCATTGCAGCCAGTATCAGCCAGGAAGCTGTCACCAAATTGCCGTTGGCAGCAAAAATAATTGCAATAAATCCCGATACAAGATTGAGTGATGTTATAAAATTGGGAAAATGTTTCATGTTAAAGTGAGATATTCTATATTTAGAAGATGAGTAAAAATAAGATAAATTTCAGTAAACTAAAGGTTCCCGATATCTTAAATAGCTCTTACTTGTCTCATTTATTATTAGATTTGTAGCAAATTATATAATTTGAATGGTTGATTTTTCAGGAATTAAGATTGCAGTAGATTTTGACGGAACCATAGTAGAACATGAGTATCCCAGTATTGGTAAAGAGAAACTTTTTGCTTTTCAGACACTTAAGGAGCTGGAAAAGCTTGGAGCCAGGCTTATTCTCTGGACTTTCAGGGCAGGTAAGGAACTTGATGAAGCTGTAGAATACTGCAGGAAGAATGGGATAGAATTTTATGCAGTTAATAAAAATTATCCCGAGGAGATATTTGATGAAACTGTCAGCCGTAAGATAGATGCTGATATATATATAGACGATAAAAACGTTGGAGGTTTTCCCGGTTGGAGCGGCGTCTGGCAAATCCTTACACCTTACAATTCCCAGCAACAGGAAGCCGAGAAGAAAATAGCTTCAGCCAGAAAAAATATTTTTAAAAAATTATTACCCTGATGTCCTGTTGCATGAAAAGTCAATATCACCGATTTCTGGTCTTTCTTTCGATACTGCTTATGCTGACATGGGTAGTTTCATGTTCCGGCAAGTCGGGAAAGATGAAAGAAACTGCATCAACAGCACCCTTAAGTCTTAACGAAGAGATCTCTCTAAAGCTTATTAAAATAATATCACCTGAAGAAAATAAAAGTATTAAGCTGCATCAGCCTGTTAATGTTGTTCTTGCTCCAGGGAATAAAACAGATTTACCCGATTCGGTCGCTGTTTATTTCAATAGTAAGTATGTTTCAACAGTAAAATCAGCCCCATGGACTCTTTCTATTCCGGCATCATTAACTATTACCACCGGGAGAAAATCCTTAAAAGTAACCGCTTTCAAAGGTGGCAAAACCCAGAATAGTATAACCCGTTTTATAATTGTTTTCTCAGATATCGTTCCTGCAAAGAATGGATACAAGGTGATTCGTACCTATCCTCACAGCAGGGATGCATTCACACAGGGTCTTGTATTTGACAAGGGGGTCTTATTGGAGGGAACCGGGCAGGAAACCGGCTCAACATTAAGGGAGGTGGAACTTGAGACTGGTAAAGTCATCAGACAGCATAACCTTGATGACGCGCTTTTTGGAGAGGGAATAGCATTGCTGCATGATCGGATATACCAGATCACATGGAAGAATAAAGTTGGGTTTGTGTATAATAAATCGGATTTTAAGCTTATAAATAAGGTCTATTACGCTACTGAGGGCTGGGGTCTGACGACTATGAATGACAAGCTTGTTATGAGTGACGGAACAAATATTCTCTATTTTTACGAACCGGAGATGTTCACTGTCATTTCAAAGATTGAAGTGTATGACAACGAAAAGAAGGTTGATCAGTTAAATGAACTGGAATATATTAAGGGTGAGATTTGGGCAAATATCTGGATGACAGATCTCATTGCGCGTATTGACCCCTCAAGCGGGAAAGTGCTTGCATATATTAATCTGAAAGATCTTCTTCCCAAAGTTGACCGTGATGCCGAGACCGATGTACTGAATGGAATCGCATACGATAGTTCAACCGGGAGAATATTTGTTACCGGTAAGAAATGGCCCAAATTGTTTGAGATCAAGATCACTGAATAATCCGGGTACCATAGACAATATTAATTCCGGAGGGAATAATACTGAACTCAGCAGGAGTGTGGCCAAGGGATTCTCCGTCTGCTTCAATATACAATGTTGATCCGGAATTAACCTTTATATTCTTACACCTGTATCCTTCAATTTTAGGGTGTTTCAATATTGTTCCGTCATACAGGATCTTCAGGTTCCTGATAATCTCGAATTTGCCCATACCGTTAATAACTGTTACATCCAGAAGTCCGTCATCGGGCAATGCATATGGTGTTTGTCTCATTCCGCCTCCGCAATATCTTCCATTGCCTATATTGATTGAAAAAACATTTGCATGTTTTAATTCGCCGTCAATAGTTATTTCAGCCAGGTTGTTTTTGTATGACAGGAGGCTTGTAAGAAGATTGTAGAAGTAGATTAGTTTACCCCCATGTCCATTGTCTTTCTGATAATTGGTTTTTTTAACGACTACTGACTCAAACCCAAGTCCTGCAATATTGATAAAATACCTGTTGTTTTTTTCATTTCCGTTATAAAAACTTACCAGACCCACATCGTGTAACATTATTTTATCCTCACGGATTATCTTTACAGCTTTGGCATAATCAAGAGGTATTCCAAACATTCTGCCCCAGTCATTTCCTGTGCCAACAGGTATCAGTGAGAGGACAATATCAGTAGCCGGACAGGTATTATTCGTATATACCCCGTTTACAACTTCATTCAGGGTTCCGTCTCCTCCGACAGTGATTATTTTTCTTATGCCTGCTGAAATAGCTTCCTGTGTAAGCTTAATCGCATGACCCTTTCTTTCAGTGAATTTAACAGTAAATAATATTTCCTCTTTTTTGAGAAGTGATGATATGATGTCCCAGTCTTTTTCGCCCTTGCCGTTTCCGGCATTCGGATTTACTATGACGAGCCAATTATTCTGTTCCTTACTATGAATCATATAAAATTATATAGGTGGCAGACAAAGATGTAAATAATTGGAGAATTTTTTTAAAATCACCCATAATATCACTTTAATGATCTGTTTATCAGACTTGCTGTTTTCATGATCGTGTATTGAACTGACAAGAAATATAATTCATATATTTTGTAAGCTATCACATAATCAATGCGTTGTATTTTTGAGCTTTTAGAAGTAGTGTTAATAAGGTGTTGAAAACCCCGAAAAAAATGTTTACAA
>PMIL01000160.1 GCA_003157075.1 Bacteroidales bacterium
ACTACCAGGCTTGAGCTCGTAAATCTGAAGTTAGGATAATAAAGTCAACAGACGGCGGGCAAAACAGGTTCACTTAAATATTTTAGTACTGATTTTGTATCATACATGTTTTGTACCGTTATAAAGGTACCGAGGGCATCCAATACAAGACTGGAGTTGGTTAATCTGAAGATACTGTAAAAAACTTATTGCTGCATTATAAAGAAAAGAGGCTGTCTTAACTGGCAGCCTCTTCTTTATCTAGTAATGACCTTAAACTGGTCAAAATTTATCCCAGAATAGTTTAGTGGAAGCTTCATCTCCCCCTATCGCTGCAGATGCAGCATCATAGTTTGTCTTATTCATCTTATTTTCATTATAAGGATACGGCATACGTACCGGGATATCGGAATATTCCATACCATCAGGAACATTTAAAACCGGGAAATCAAGTCTTCTCCATTCAGCCCAGGCTTCAACTCCTCTGTCGAACAATCCAAGCCATTTTTGATTGCCTATTTTTTCCTTATAGGTCCCCGATGCTGTAGTGTATGCAACAGCAGGTTGAGCAAGATATGCTGCAGCGTCAGCATCTGAGACACCCCAGTATTTCATACTGGCAAGAATCGCATTATTGTAATGAGCTTCAGGATTTGTCACTCCTCCGATACCTCTTTCAGCTGCTTCTGCCAGCAGGAATTCTACTTCAACATAATCACAGATAATAACAGGATAAGTAGGATCTATTCTGATCATATCACTAAAATGTGAGTATAAACTATAACTGCTTGCTCCTGTCTTGCCATATGGAAGTCCGACGAATGCATCATCAACTGTTGTAAACCAAATATCGCGACGTGGATCGTTAAGGATACTCATTTTGTCTACCAAAGTCTGTGTAGGACAAAAATCTTTCCTTGCATTTAACACAAACCAGGTATAATATGAATTTACATTAGGGGCTAATTTTAAATAGCTAAGAATGGCGCTTTCAGACTGCTTTGAAAAGACACCTGCTGCAATAGCTTCTGAAACAGTTGTACTGGCATCGAACCCCGGAACATCAACAAGTCTCATCCCGATCCTGAGTTTAAGAGAAGCAGCAAAGGATTTCCATAAATCAATATCGCCATTATAGATGACATCTGCTGTGCCAAAACCCTCGAAATTATCATCCAGAGCTCCAATTGCTGCGTTCAGGCGAACTAACAGATCTTTGTAGATAGTGTAGGCATCATCATACTTAGGCCGGCTGTTTACTGAACCCAACAAGGCCTCAGAATAAGGAACGTCGCCAAAAGCATCAACAAGAACCTGGTATGAATATACATTTAAAATCTCGACTATAGCTAACTGATTCTTCTTTTGATTTATGGCATCTTCTGTCGGAACATCGGATGCATCAATGATAGTTTTAGCATCTTTTAGGGGCAAAAGAACATCACGATAGATTGTCCCTGAATATGCATCGGGTATTTGCCTATCCTGAAAATTATAACGGCTTTCGGTAACATAAGTTACTTCAGATTGATATTGAGTCAGTAATCTGGTAGTGTTAACATTCTCATCAATGCTACCCAGTAAATTTACCAAAGCAACTTCAGCATCAGTAAACTCTGCAACAGGAGAAACAGTTTTTGAATTTTTTGGGTCTACATTATCAGGAAGTTTACAGGATGATACCAGGACAACCATTATTAGAACCAAATATTGAATTTTCTTTTTCATATTCTTTCAGATTTAGTATTATTAAAAACCTACTGAAATGTTGAATCCCAGCGTTCTGGTTGAAGGATAAGTTCCATCAGCGATACCCTGAACATTACCAGCTCCCAGACTGGACTCAGGATCGTAGTAAGGTATATTCTTATGAATAATCCACAGATTTCTTCCAACAATTGAAACGGCTACTTTTGATACAGGCAACTTTCCAAGCCATTTTGCAGGAATAGAATAGCTAAAGGCCACTTCACGCAGCTTAACATAAGATGCATCATAAACGTAAGCAGCAGTTGGAAGATAGTCATAAAGCCATGCGCCATCCCAGTCACCTGCCCATACATAGGTTTTATTAGGCGTCCCATCTGCATAAACAGCATCATATAGAATCCCGCCTCCGTTTTCTACCGGATCGCGTTTAGGGTTACCTTTTGCATTCAGACCTGCTGTTTCTGCGAAAAGACCCGTTGCAAGACCATATTTCATATCCACCGAATAGAGGTGGCCTCCCTGGGATATATCAACAAGTCCGGAAAGAGAAAAACCTTTATATTTGAAAATAGTCGTAATACCGCCTGTCCAATCTGGCAAAGTGGATCCAAGATCCGCAGTAGGATCTGTCCCTATCAGGTACATCCCGTCAGGACCAACTGTCCTTTTTCCATTTGTATAAACAAAATCTGTTCCGCGTAATTGTCCATAGGACTTGCCGACAACTATGTTGGTGCTAACATCCCAAGCAGAATTTAAAAGAATATTATCAACTCCTTCGTAAAGGCTCTTAACAACGTTCAAATTCTTAGACCAGTTAGCCAACAGATCCCAACTAAAATCTCCTGATTTAATTACAGTTGCATTAATAGAAAGCTCGATACCTTTGTTTTCAACATCTCCTGAGTTGACATATCTCTGGTTATAACCCGATGCGCGGCTTATACTTACCGGTGTAATCTGGTCAATTGTGTTAGTCTTATATAAGGAAAAATCAAATCCGAATCTGTTATCCAGAAATTTAGTTTCCAATCCAGCTTCCAGACTTTTTGTTCTTTCCGGTTTCAAATTAGGATTCTGAAGTGTAGTATTTGGATGAAAAAGCCCATTTGTTTCCCAGTTTGCTTGCTGAGTATAGGTGGAACCCAGGCTGTAAACAGGTGCATCATTACCTACTTCAGCATAGTTAAGTCGCAACTTTATAAAGGAGAAAACTTTTGATCCTTTCAGTGCTGGTATTTCGGTAAGAATAAAACTTGTTGAAACAGACGGGTAAAAATAGCTATTACTACCTTTTGGTAACGTCGAAGAAATGTCATTACGGCCTGAAACATCCAGGTAGATAGCATTTTTATAGCCTAATGATACGTTTCCAAATGCACTGTTAACGCCCGATAGCCTTTCGGATTCAGTGCTAAGAATAGGAGATTTTGAATTATAAAGATTGTAAAGTTCCGGGACAATTAATCCACCAACTGTTGTAACATCTGTTGACTTAACAGTGGTTCTTCTCCTGTTGACTCCCAGCAAGCCGTTAATTGAGATATCGCCAAATGACTTGTTGACTTTTGCCATTAAATCCATATTTGTTTCACTGAAATTCATGAGAACCTTCTCATACTGGGAAGTCTGGTTACTGTAAACTGCAATTCTTTCTTCCTGAAATTCCGAGTATGTATCTGTTGCTGCGCGGCCCTCCAATGAAATCCATGGTGCAAATTGGTATTTGATTGTTGAATAGCCAAATACTCTGTCCCTGCCGTCATCTTCATAGTTCATTTTACGAGTCCAGTAAATATTATTATGATATATAGGTGTCAGATCATCATAATAACCATAGTTCCATGTCCTCTGTCTGCCATCGAGTGTGATCATATAGTTTTTGAGATCATAGATGTCGACATTAGACTGGAACCACTGACCCAGAGATTGCATCGGGTTGCCCGGGTCATAACCTGTACCATATCGTCCTGTTGTTTTATCATTGATGTACGATACATTTGATTCCATACTTAACCTGGTTGTGAAATTATAAGTCCCACTAAAATTAAAGACATTCTTTTTAGTATTGCTGTTTGGAAGAATTCCTTTTTCATCAAGGTTTGTGTAGGAAAATCTGTAAGTCCCCTTATCATTTCCGCCGTCGAAAGCAAGATTATAATTTTGTTTCGTTCCGGTTTCAAAGAAATCTCTGATATCATGCTTTGCAGCAACCCAGGGAACCGGCTTAAGATAATGTGCAGGATCAGTAGGCTCGAGTCCTACCCAGTCAATTACCTTTAGATTTGGATCAAATTTAGCACCCCATGATGCATCTTCAGAAGTCGGAACAATCAATTCATTCACACCATCACCATTAAGGTCTGCATAAAAGAAATATCCAGTGGGATCCTCATAATATGCACCGTAACCGCCACCATACTCTTTTTGTATTTTGGGCAAAGTCGACTGGTCAACTTTGCTGAAGGTCAGACCTGCTGAAAGTGTTACGCCGATACCTTTCTTGGCTGTACCTTTTTTTGTTGTGATCATAATAACACCATTTGCTGCCCGTGATCCATACAGAGCGGTAGCGGCAGAACCCTTCAGAACTGACATAGATTCAATATCATCCGGGTTGATGTCAGATGCAGCATTACCATAATCATATCCTCCGTTACCATCTATCTGGGTGGTTGTATTGGTGATACTATTATCAACCGGAACGCCATCAACGACAAACAATGCCTGGTTATTACTCATTAATGATTTGTTCCCTCTGATAAGAATGTTGGCAGAACCACCCATTGTGTTAGCTTGCTTGATCTGAACACCAGATACTTTGCCTTCAAGAGAGTTAACGAAGTTTGATTCCTTAGTCTTACTGATGTTGTCTCCCTGTACTTCCTCAACAGAATAGCCAAGAGATTTTTTTTGCCGGGTAATTCCAAGAGCGGTAACAACAACTTCATCCAAATTCAGAAGATCTGGCTGCATAGTAACATCTACTATTGAACGACCACCAATCTGAACATCCTGTGTTTTCATCCCGATATAGGAGAAAACCACTGTGGTCGCACTTTGAGGTGCAGAAAGTGAAAATTTTCCGTTTAGATCTGTAATGGCACCTAACGTAGTGCCCTTAACCTGAACAGTTACCCCGGGAATTGGACCTTCCCCTGCAACTGAAGAGGTTACCGTACCTGTAATGACTATTGTTTGTGCCAGCAAGGTGAAGCCACCTATGAACACAAACAACACAATCAACAGAAATTGTTTCTTCATACGAATTAGTTTTAGGTTTAATTTAACGGGTGAATATAATCCTCTTTTTTGAAAATG
>PMIL01000032.1 GCA_003157075.1 Bacteroidales bacterium
AAGGATTTCAGGGAAAGGATAAAAGTTAATGGAGCGATGATTCCTGAAAGCGAGGTGATAAATTTTGTGATCAGGCATCAGAACATTATTGGTTCAGTAAAGCCTTCATTTTTCGAAATGACAGTTGCAATGGCCTTTAATTTCTTTGCTGAATCCAAGGTTGATGTTGCAGTTATTGAAGTTGGTCTTGGAGGACGGCTTGATTCGACCAATATTATTACTCCTGTCCTGTCTGTAATTACAAATATTGGTCATGATCATATGGATCTGCTGGGAGACACCATTGAAAAAGTCGCTATTGAAAAGGCAGGAATCATTAAAAAGAACATCCCCGTGTTAATTAGTGAGACACAATCCGAAATCAGAGATGTTTTTATCAGGAAAGCCTATGATAATCAATCTCAGGTCTTTTTTGCTGATGAAATATATTCATGTGAACTTGGCGAAAATAAGCGTCTCACCGGTATTAGAGAATACATAGGTAAAGGATTGTCAGATATTAACCTGATCAAAGGTGAAACACCTCTTGGGGGTGATTGCCAGGCAAAGAACCTCAAAGCTGTTTTTGCGTCATTCACTTTGTTAAAAAATTCTTTTTCTGTAACAGAAAAAGATATCATTGGGGGCATAAGAAAAGTTGTAAAAAACACTGGACTTCTTGGCCGATGGCAGACTTTGGGAACATCTCCTTTAACTATATGTGACACAGGGCACAACAAAGAAGGTTTGGAATATGTTATGAATCAGCTCAGGCATATTAAAAAATCGGCTCTCCATATTGTTGTGGGATTTGTTAATGATAAAGATCTGGGTTTAGTGTTGCCTCTGTTCCCAACAAAAGCAAGTTATTATTTTACAAAAGCTTCAGTTCCCAGAGCACTTAATGAACTGGTACTTAAAAACGAAGCGTCTAAATTCGGACTTAAAGGCGAGAGTTATTCAAGTGTCAAAGAAGCATTTAATAATGCAAAAAAGAATGCAAAACCAGATGACNNAATCACAATCAAAAAACAGGATTTATTATTTAATTTTGTGAAATATCAGCCGTAAAATGCCCGATATTGACAGGAAATATGCATCACCTGTAAGATGTTTTTTACAGGTAAAAAACTGACTAATCTGTAATCAGAGTTTATATATTTTGATCCTTAAGCCAGGAAGTGTGGTCATCAATCTGTTCAAAGTTAACCATGGCAATTGAAGCAGAACTGATAAATTTATGCCGGAGAACCCATAAGACTGCTTCTTTATAACTTGGCTCTATAGAAGCTGAGGGTGAATACTTCCCCCCGGAACAGGTTTTCATTGCAATTACACCTATCCCTTTATTGGCAGCTTCAGTAAGAATTAATATAAGTTTTGACTGATCCCACTCTGAATAATTCCTGGTTACTGAGTGTACAAAAGAACCTTTATGGTTAAAAGGGACCATGACCACATCATAGAATGCTTCTGAATTGTTCCTTGCGGGAAGGTTCATATATTCATTGTGTGTTGAGAATCCGTGTGCTTTAATTACTCCCGAGTTTTTCATGCCTTCAAAAAACTTAAGTGTTTCCTGGTGAAAAAGAAGATTCTCATCAAGAGCATCATGATACAAAAGAACGTCAATATAATCAGTACTCAGAGCCTGGAGACTGGCTTCAAGTTTTGATGATAAGGCGTCATGTATTTCAACTGATCCTCTCTTTCCTTTTCCTTTTGAAGGCAACTCCTCCATTTCCAGCCGTATCTTGGTTTGAATTACAATTTGTTTCCTTATTCCGGTAATTGATTTACCTACCAGTTTCTCATTATTTCCATTACCGTANNGTTTTGCCCAGAGATCGCAAATCGAATCCTGAAAGAAACAGGGCGGATATATTATTCGACACCACGCTTATTCCTGCAATTCCGGTTAATGCTTTGGCTAAGAATTCTTTGCGGCTTAATTGCTTTTTCCCCATGAGCTGTAAAATATAACAACACCGAATTAAGGAAATATTTTCCTAAGTTTGCAAGCTAATGCTAAATTAATGGGAACAAGCATTTATTTCTGGATTGGATTCCATGTTTTTGTCTTTACAATGCTTGCACTCGATCTGGGTGTATTTCATAAACATACACATAAAATACCAGTAAAAGAAGCAATTATATGGAGCTGCATTTGGATATCTCTGGCTCTGTTATTTGATTTATTTATCTATCTGGATAAAGATTTTGGTCCGGTTAAAGCTCTTGAGTTTCTGACAGGCTATGTTATCGAATACTCTCTTAGTGTTGACAACATTTTCATCTTTATTCTGATATTTTCTTATTTCGCTGTAAATAAGCAATATCAGCATAAAATATTATTCTGGGGAATCCTTGGAGCGCTGATAATGAGAGGCATTTTTATTTTTGCAGGGGTTGCTCTTATTAACAGGTTTCAATGGATAGTAATTATTTTCGGAGGTTTTCTTGTTTTTACAGGAATAAGGATGTTATTCCAGAAGGAGGCAGAAGTTGATCCTGAAAAAAATATGGTGGTAAGGTTCTTCAGAAGATTTCTTCCGGTAACAAAAACGTTACACGGCGACAAATTATTCATCAAAGCGGACAAAAAACTCTATGCCACACCTTTATTTCTTGTTCTGCTAATCATTGAATCATCTGACCTTATATTTGCCGTTGACAGTATCCCTGCAGTCCTTGCTATTAGTAAACATACATTCATTGTATATACCTCCAATATTTTTGCAATACTGGGATTAAGGTCACTATATTTTGCTATCGCTGGAATAATGACCTATTTCCGTTTCCTGAAAGTAGGTCTGGCATTTGTCTTAACTTTTGTAGGACTGAAAATGCTATCATCCTACTTCCATTTTGAGATTCCTATTCTTATATCTCTGGGAATAATTATCTCAATTCTGCTCATATCAATCCTTGCTTCTGTCTTTATAAAAAAGAGTGAAGAATGATTGCCCAAAGAAAGAAACCACCTGTATACTGGCCATTACTTGTTCTTTTCATCTTCATCACGATAAGTTCAGTAATTGGGGGTTTTATATATTTGACCTATCAGAGAAATCGCCTTCTGACTGAGCAGCAACTCGAGCTTTCATCAATATCATACCTGAAAATAAGACAGATTTCACAGTGGAGACTCGAAAGGGTGAATAACGGCCGGTTCCTGGGTGAAAATAACCTGTTGGTAATGAAGTTTTCAGAATATCTTAAAGACTCATCTAATTATCAACTACATAAGGAGATCCTTCAAACTTTGAAATCGCTGGTGGATAACTTTGATTATAAAAATGCTCTTCTTATACAGAATAACGGAAATGTCAGAATAGCTTATCCGGGAATGGATACTCTGATAGGGGATCATCTTACGAATTTGCTGCCTGAAGTTATTAAACAACGGAAAATTGTACTTACAGATCTCCATAAAGCTTCTAAGGTCAGTTTTATCCATCTCGATCTTCTGGTGCCTTTGATAGAGCGCAATCAGAAAGACACTACTGTGATGGGAATACTTGCTCTCCGTATCGACCCTCAGGAAGTTCTTTATCCTCTTTTGAAATCATGGCCTACTTCGAGTAAAAGTGCTGAAACTATTTTATTCAGACAAGAGGGTGATGAAATAGTCTATCTGAATGAGCTCAGGCATATTAAAAATGATATACTGACATTTAAAAAACCTGATTCAATGGCGAATTTACCTGCGGCAATGGCACTTCAGGGTATTACCGGCACAACAGACGGAATTGACTACAGAAATGTTAAAGTGGTAGCAGCGATGAATAAAGTTCCCGGAACACCATGGTATCTGGTAGACAAGATGGATCGCGAGGAGGTTTTAGAAGGTATGACATTACAGGTACGTATGATAGTGATCATCCTTATTCTGATTTTCATTACTTCCGGTTCTTTCCTGGGAGTGTTAATCAGAAATCAAAGAGTAGAATATTATCGCGAAAAGTACGAAGCAGAAGTTGCCCGTCTTGCACTGGTCAAACATTTTGACTATATATTAAAGTATGCTAATGATATTATCTTCTTAATTAACGATGATCTGAATATCATTGAAGCTAACGATCGTGCTCTGGAGTACTATCAGTATACACGTGAAGAGTTTATTGGGATGAATGTAGAAAAAATAAGAGCTCCTGAAACATTAGCACAACTTACCTGGAATGTCCATAATGTTAATGAAAATGAGTCTGCGACATTTGAAACGATACATATGCGTAAAGATCATACAACCTTTCCCATTGAGCTCAGCTCAAGGGTTGTGATGATAGAAGGTTTAAAATATTATCAGTCTATTGGTCGGGATATTTCAGAGCGAAAAACCGTTGAAAACATTCTTAAAGAGAGCGAAGAAAAATTCAGAAAAATATTTGAAGAAAGTCCTTTTTCAATCCTGATGACCGGTAAAGATTTTGGTATAATCAGGGCGAATTTATCATTCTGTAATCTTAGTGGTTACAGTGAAGATGAGCTCAAACTTTTCACCTTCAGAGATTTTACACATCCTGATTATATTGCGGGTGATGAGATTTCACTGCTCAAACTGATTGCAGGTGAGATTCCGGTTTATCATACCGAGAAGGGGTATATCCGGAAAGATGGTATTGTTATCTGGGGATCAACAAATGTTAGTATAATCCGTGACAAAAACGACGAAGCTCAATTCATGCTTGTTATGATTGAGGATATCACATCCAGGAAGAAGGTAGCAGACGCACTCGATAATTCTGTTTCTTTACTGCGGGCAACTCTTGAATCAACTGAAGACGGACTTCTTGTTGTTAGCTCGTCAGGGAAGATTGTTCAGTTCAATCAGAAATTTATTGATATGTGGCGAATTCCGCATGAAATGATGTTATCCGGAGAGGATAATATTATTCTTGAGTTTGTAAAGGACCAGCTGTTTGAACCTGATAGATTTCTTAAAACTATTAAAAAACTTTATACAGATCCTGATGTGAAAAGTTCTGATCAACTGGATTTTATCGATGGAAGAATTTTTGAACGCTATTCACAACCTCAAATGATTAATGGACTAAGTGTTGGACGTGTATGGAGCTTTCGTGATATAACCAGACAGAAAAGGGCAGAGGCAGATCTGATAGCCGCGAAAGAGGGTGCTGAAGAAAGTGACAGGCTGAAGACCGCATTCTTACATAATGTCTCACATGAGATCCGGACACCTATGAATGCCATAATCGGTTTTTCAACACTTCTTAATGAACCAGATACAACTGTAGAAGAGCGTAATCAGTATATCGATATAATTTTTCAGAGCGGGGGACAGCTACTTTCAATAATAAATGATATTGTAGATATAGCAAATGTGGAAAGCGGTCAGGCTAAAATTAATCTGACTGAATTTAATCTTAATTCGGCACTGAGAAGCTTGAATGACCAGTTCAGCATTATGGGGAATCAAAAGAATGTTTCTATAAATCTTAAGACGTCGCTTTCAGATGAAGACTCAAAAATTATTTCAGATAATACCAAGCTTGTTCAAATACTTTCCAATTTAATAAACAATGCCATTAAATTCACAAAGGATGGAACTGTTGACTTTGGATATGTTCTTAAAGACAATTTTCTTGAATTCCATGTTAAGGACAATGGAATTGGGATCCCTGAAGAGTATCATGCCAGGATCTTCGACAGGTTTTATCAGGTTGATAGTGCTGTTTCGCGACAGTATAGCGGTACCGGATTAGGACTCTCTATTTGTAAAGGCTATGTTGATTTGTTGGGTGGAACTATCAGAGTTGAGTCAGAATCAGGGCAGGGGACAATGTTTGTATTTACCATCCCCTATACCAGGGCATAAGTTTCACTAAAATAAAATGCTATTCTTTTATCTGCCTGTAACTTATGCCTGTGGAAAAATTCTTTTAAAAAATAAGTTATAAAATAGAACTTTTTGCTGAACATAAACAATTTTGATATGTTTATTTAGTCTAAGTATAAATAAATAAATCTATGTTGCTTATGAAAAAGATGCTGTTAATTGTTATTGCTCTTATAGTTGTGTCACAACTTTGGTCACAAAACGGTTCGATGTCTTCTTCTCAACAAACATCGAAAGAAGACAGGAATTTCCGGATCCCCCTGATTGGCGAGACTGCTCCGTCATTTACTGCGGAATCAACAAACGGAACAGTTAATTTTCCTGATGATTTTGGTCGTAAATGGAAAATTTTGTTTAGCCATCCCCAGGATTTTACACCCGTATGTTCAACGGAGATAATGGAACTTGCAAGCCTGCAGGACGAATTTGATAAACTTGGAGTCAAAATGATTGTCGTCTCTACAGATGCACTAGAAACACATGTTCAGTGGAAAAAATCGATGGAATCACTCGACCTTAACGGAAGAGGGAACGTGAAAATAAAATTTCCGCTTGTGGATGATAGCAAACTGGCTATATCAAAACTTTATGGGATGATTCATCCCGCATCAAATACTACGAAGTCGGTCAGAGGTGTATTTATTATTGATCCAGACAATATTATCCAGGCCATCTATTTTTACCCCAAGAGTGTTGGAAGAAACACTGATGAATTGATCAGAATGGTTACAGCCCTTGAGACCACTGAAAAAAGTGAATTTTTAACACCGGTTAACTGGAAAGCAGGTAACGATCTTCTTGTTCCCGCACCTCCATCAGCTGATGCTTCCGCCAAGACTAAAGTCCCGGACGGTTTTTACAGCCCTGTCTGGTATCTTTGGTATAAGAAAGCTGCCAAAAACTGAGATAACACGCCCCGATCAGGAGATTGAAAAGTTATATTAGTACAGTAAAAGACGTTCAGAAGTTTTTCTGAACGCCTTTTTCATTATTGGTTTTGAAGAAAGATTGATCTGTTTTTATTGCCTCACTGAATTGTCAATTAATCCTGTTTTTCTTGATTTATATGTCATTATAAAATAGCATATTAGATCAAACAGAGATTATCAGTATTAAGGTTTTGTTAAATATATTTCTAAAATGAACATAATAATTTATATAATGTTTAATTAGTCTAAATAAAAATAAATATTAGTAGAAACTTTAATTTAAAGTCATGAAAAAGTTAATGATTGTTATATTACTTGTTTTTTCTGTGTCAAAATTATGGTCACAGGATCCAAATTCCTTTAAAACATTTTTTGATGAGCCAAAACCAGTAGAAGACAGGAACTTCAAAATCCCATTGATAGGCGATACAGCACCTTCATTTACCGCTGAATCGACTAATGGGAAGATAAAGTTTCCTTCCGATTTTGGCAGCAGCTGGAAAATTCTGTTCAGTCACCCCCAGGACTTTACACCTGTGTGCTCGACAGAATTGATTGAGCTCGCTAATATACAGAGCGAATTTGATAAGATGAATGTAAAACTTATAGCAATTTCTACTGATCGTTTGGACACACATGAACAGTGGAAAAAAGCGATGGAGGGTCTTTTATATAAGGATCAGAAGACGATAAACATTACTTTCCCACTTGTTGCGGATGTAGATCTCTCAGTTTCTAAAAAATACGGCATGATTCATCCCGAATCCAATACGACCAGAGATGTAAGAGGCGTGTTTATTATTGATCCGAAAAACACTATCAGGGCAATTTATTTTTATCCAAAAGAGGTAGGAAGAAATACGGATGAACTCCTAAGAATGGTAACAGCTCTGGAAAAAACAAGTTCTGAACAAGTAATGACGCCCGCAAACTGGAAGGCAGGAGATGATGTACTGATCCCGACAATCCCTAAAACAGGTGCCACTCAGGAAGAGCTTGCATCAGAAGGGATATATAAACTAAGTTGGTTTATGTGGTACAAGAAAGCCAAATAATATTTCTGGTTGTCTTTTCCGATATAAGGAACTGACCAACAGATAACTTAAAATTATTAATTATTGATAGAAAGCCGGGTTGATACCTGGCTTTCTATTTTTGTATTGTATTCATATTCAGACTGGTATCAGCCAACTCTAAAAAATAAAAACCGATCACGCAGGTGAACGGTTTAGTTTGCAGGGTCATTGTATGTGTGGGGGTTGACGGGTTCGAACCGCCGACCCTCTGCTTGTAAGGCAGATGCTCTGAACCAGCTGAGCTAAACCCCCATATTCTCCTTTTTTATTTTTAAAGAGAGTGCAAATATAGATTCAATTTTCATTTCTGCAAAAGATTATTAAAAATAAAAATTAAAGAAGTTCATGTATCTTTCGGGTCCATTCAGGAAGAAAAAATATAATCAACTAAAGAAATCCAGTTTGATCAAAGCGATTAGATATTCTAAACTAAAAATGCTTAATTTAGATAAAATAAATAACGGCAGACCTTTTTACCTGTTTCAGCATGCAACCAATTCCCAAATTATTATTGTCATCATGTAGAGATTATTAAGCAACCATTCGTAATGCTAATAAGTCTTGTTAATATGTTGAAAACACATTTTTGTTTGAATGATATAAGTGAATGAAAAATGCTTACATTCGCTATTGTAAGAAATTGAGTTACTAAACCTGTGGCTTAAAAAGGAATGCTATATCCTTATTAAGCTTATTTGTTTGATATATAGAAGAATACAATTAGACTGACAAAACTGAACCTGATCAATATGGAACGTAAAAATCCTGTTTTTATTTTCGTTAGGACGCTCTTTACACATTTTTGTAGTACACTGGTTAAAGAAGCTGCCCTATTAAGGTTAAATAAAAGAAATCATAAATCAGGTTTGAAGACCATGGTTTTAACCAGCATCATGGTTATTGGATTTTTATCTATGTCCTCCGTAGCCACAGGGCAGACAACAAGGTATTGGGTTGGAGGATTGAACGCTTCATTTATGAATGGCGGAAACTGGAGTACAACTCTGGGAGGGGCAGGAAATGGAGCTCCTGTTGCCGGGGATGTTCTGATTATTGACGGTTCTGATATCAGTAGTGCTGCCGGCCTGCAAACCGGAGCGGTTATAATGACTTCTCTAACTAATTTAACAATAAGCAGATTAATTCTTCAAAACAATGCTGATGCGACACTTACAGCTGCTGCAGCAAACACACTTACTATCACAAATGGCGCAGGTACTGATTTGGTTATTAATTCAGGATCAACGTTTACACATAGTACATTTGTTACATTAACACTTGCAAACCCCGCTACAGCAACTATAGACGGAGTATTGAATGTAGGATTAGGAAGAACGTTCAATACCACTGGGGCAGGGGTATCAACAAGTGTGAATGGATCAATAATCAATACAGGTATAATCAATAGTACAGCTGCAAGTTTGACTTTCAACAGTGGTTCCACTTATAACCATGCCAGAGATGGTGGTGCAATACCTTTTGCAACATGGGCAGCTACCTCAACTTGCAGATTGACAGGACTAACAGCCACAAGCCCAACATCTATAGCTGCTGATCCAAGCTTTGGAAATTTTGTTTATGATTGTCCGGGTCAAAGTGGAAATATATTTTTAACAACAACAGCTAATACAACTATTACTGTAAAAGGAGATTTTTCAGTTCTAGGTACAAATGGAAATATTTTTAATTTCACGAATGCCGGAACTTGTACCCTTCAGGTAAATGGAAATATGACTATTGGGAATGGAGTAAACCTAGCTCTTCTAAATTTCAGGAGCGGAGCGGGAGGTAATCAAATAATTAATCTGGGAGGAGATCTGAATGTCTTAACAAATGGAACTTTAGAAAGTATTTCTGGAAGCACTACAGCGTTTAATTTTGGATTTGCAGGAGCAATTGCAGCTTCAACAATTAACTGGGGAGGGAACGGGACCTACAATAATGCAAATATTATTTACTCCATTCTGAATGTCCCAGCCGGGAAAACTGTTAATATGAGTGGTTTTAATGCCAATACTATTTCTTTTTCATCAAACCCATCACTTGCTGTTGCCACTGGAGCCACTTTGAATTGCGGAACTCAGGTTATTGCAGGTGCAGGTTCATTTACACTTAATAACGGAGCTACACTGGGTATCGGACATGTAAACGGTATTAATGGTAACCTTACTATAGCAACACAAACTTTAAATGCAAATGGAGCAGGCACTACATTTGCATATAATGGTCCCGCTGCACAGGTCACAGGCTCTAATCTGCCGGCTATTGTCAATAATTTATCAGTAAATAATCCTCTTGGAGTCAC
Source organism: Bacteroidales bacterium (assembly GCA_003157075.1). Taxonomy (GTDB): domain Bacteria; phylum Bacteroidota; class Bacteroidia; order Bacteroidales; family VadinHA17; genus LD21. The sequence continues at coordinate 10,150 of PMIL01000032.1, forward strand.
CCTTTCTCAATCTGTTTCCGTTACCAATTTGACCACACTGACAAGTGGTGCCATGGTTATAAATGGAAATACTCTGACCATGAATGGTTTACTTTCTGTTGGGAGTGGATCATTAACAGGAGGTGGCACATCTGATATAGTCGTAGGGAATCCGGCAGGTGGAGCAATTTCGCTTCCTGCAGTATTAAACGGTGTACGTAATTTTTCTTTAAACCGCACAGGAGGTCTGACATTAACAGGCTCTAATACAGTAAGCGGAACCCTTACCCTTACTTCGGGTGTTCTAAAGCTCGATATTTATAATTTAACACTTTCAAATTCAATAGCGATTGCCGGTGGCCCTTTTAGTGTCACCACTATGATTGAAACCAGTGGCTCAGGACGATTAATCCGTTCGGGTAATATTACCAATGATGGGTTTAATCAAATCTATCCTGTTGGAAGCGGTGGTTATTATAATCCTTTAGTAATTACTGGTTTACCTAATATAGCTGCAGCTGTAAGGTCACTTTCAGTAGGCGCTGTACCCGCAAATCTGGGAGTATTGGGCAATAGTATTAATAAATACTGGGACTTAGTTTCAACTAATGTCACAACTAATGGCGGTACCATTCTCAGCTTTGCATATAATGCCGGTGAAGTGGTTGGTAATCAGCTTCTGTTACGTCCCTATACAAATACCTCAGGGAGCTATGCTTTCGCTACTGGAGCTTCTGCCCCAGGTGTAAACCCGGCAACTTCAACCGGGAGTCCGACGATTTCCGGATACTGGACTGTCGGATCAAGCGGTATATTCTATTCTTATCAATCCGGTAACTGGAATCAATCGAGTACCTGGACTACCGATCCGGGTGGCACAACTGGTCCCGGAAGTACTATACCCGGAATAAATGATAAAGTAGTAATTCTCTCAGGACGTACTGTATCGCTCTCAGCAGATGTTACTGATCAAAATCTAGATGTAACTATAAATGCCGGTGGCATTTTGGATCAGACAACGTTCAGGTTCACAAACAATTTGGCGGCGTTGAGGGGAGACGGCATTCTGAAACTTTCATCTTCCAATTTCCCCGGTACTGTTATAAATACTTTTGTTTCAACCGACGGAGGTACAACTGAATATAATAACAACGGGTCAATGTCAGCTACTCAGGCAGTTTACTATAATCTTATAATAAGGAGCGCAGGTACTGTAACCCAGGTAAATAATATTAGTCTAAATGGTAATTTAGATGTAAAACAGGGGACCTTCAGAATTAATGATGCAACAGCAAGGATATTGACACTTGTTGTAAATGGGAATGTTACTGTTGATAATACCGCTTCAATTACTGTTGGGACCGGGGTAACAAATACACAAGTCTCCCCAATAGGTATTAATGGAATTACCGGAGGATTCTTAAATTATTATGAACAGCAATCACACAGGATACAGATCTATGGAAACTTTACTAATAATGGATCAGTTCGCTTTTCAAATCTTACGAACCCGGTTTATAATAGTTTTCCTCCAATTGTCAATGGACCGACAAGCGGTTTTGCCACAGTTTATTTTCAAGGGTTAAGTGATAATACACTATCTTGCAACGGGCCAACTGATTTTTATAACCTGATATTAAATAAGGGAACCGACCAGACTTATAAACTAACAATATATTCAGCTGCCTATAATGACTTCAGGCTTTTTGGTGCAAATATTGCGTCCGCACAAGCAGCAACTGCAAACCCGGATATCAGAAAAGCATTATGGATCAAAACAGGGACACTTGTATTACAAGGACTCACAGTTATTCCATCTCTTTCGGAAGGTGCGACAGTAGGGCCGCCTACCACAGATTATTTTATACCGGGAAATGGCGCATTAGTTCTTGATGGCGCCGGGGTTATAGTGCTTTCAACAGCTGATGATTTCAGTGAAATAAATGCTGCATATGGAATTGCAGGTGGATCAAATGCGGCTTATGGAATTAATACATCAGGAGGCTATAGCGGATTATCCGTGTTGGGTAAACTACAGTTAAACAGTGGATATTTATCAACTCGTGAATCTTCGGGTTTACTTTACTGGAGTTATGCTCCGGGTCAGATAATTATTAACGGAGGTAAATTGGATGTCAAACAATTCCATAATCCCGAGGGAGGCGCGATTGGAACAATATCATATGTCCAAACTGGCGGTAATGTAATTGTTAGAGGCAGGTTTGCAAACACAATAAGTTATACTACTCCATCTGACCTTGCAAATGCCGTAATTAATACAGCACGTGTAGTAAATGGAATTGACCCAGCTGTTGGTATCGGTTCATTCAACATAAGTAACAATGCCGCAAATGCTTATGCAATGTCAGGAGGTACACTTTCAGTTTATGATGTTTGTAATACGACCGCTACTCCTCTTGCATTTCTTGTAAATTGTCCGGTATCGAATATTAATGTTACTGGTGGTACTGTAAATATCATACCTACCACAGGTACTTTACTTGCTGACGCAAATTATTTGATTAATAGTACGGCTTCATTCAATAACCTTATCATTAATCGTGTTAGCGGTGGCGCAAGTGTGCAGTTAAACACAAATCCACTTGTTGTATTAAGTGATCTGACACTGAATTCAGGAGTGTTTATTACGAACAATCTGGATGTTAAAGTAGCAGGTAATTACTTTATTGCTTCAGGAACTACTTACACACCTGGAACAAATTCAACTATTTTTAACGGAACAGGAAGTCAGACGTTTACTGTAAATCTTGCAACACCATTATCATTATACCAGCTTACAATCGACAAACCCGCCGGTACTGTCTTAAACTTTGCAGGTTCACAACCAGTAATAAATGTTACCAGTAATTTAAGATTGGTTCTTGCAACAATGAATGATAATAACAACACCATAAATGTTTCCGGTAATGTTTTCAACTCTGGATTACATTCTGGTCCGGGTAAAGTGGTTTTAAATGGTACTTTACTACAGAGCATCGACGGCAATGGTATTTTTGGGAATCTTGAACTTAATAATACAAATGCCGCTGCTGCCCCGGTGTCTTTACTGGCAAATATTACTCTTAACGGACAACTAACTTTTTCCCAAAATAAACTTTTTAATATAAATACTTATAATCTAAGGCTTAACTCATCTGCCTCAATAGTTAATGGAGGAGCTTTAAGATACATCAAATCAGCTGGTAATGTCGGAGATGGAGGTATTACAAAATATTATTCTTCCCCGGCTGTTTTTAATTTTCCAGTTGGCGTTGTAAATTATACACCAGGTTCCATCGGATTAAGTAGTGCTCCCACAGCTTACGGTTCAATAACTGTTATTCCTGTTAATTTTGAACATCCTAATGTTACTACTACTGGCAGAAGTCTTAGTTATTTCTGGCGCGTTAAATCCTCAGGTTTTACACTTGGCGGTGCTACTGTCACACATGGTTATACATATGATCAATCCAACGTGGTTATTGGCGCAGGAGTGACAGAAGCAGAGTATGTTGCGGCTCGTTTCAATACCTCGACCAATACATGGACACAGGGGACAACTGCTGATATAGATGTAGTAAACAATATAATTGGGGAACCAGGAGCAGGCACTTTCCTGCAAAATGTTGCATTTATTGATGGGGATTACACTGCCGGCGATGATAATCCTACTAATCCATTTGGTACTCCAAAAATATTCTATAGCAGAATAAATGGACTTGGAGCAGGAAATGGTCTGTGGAGTAACGTTAATACATGGTCCACGGATGGTGTCTTAAAACACGCAGGTGCCCCGGCTGCCTCAGTTCCGGGTGCCAGTGATATAGTCATTATAGGTGGAAGGGATTCGGTTTACCTGGCTACGAACAACACTGTGCCAAATACGGACGTCAGGAGCTGCGCAAGTCTGCAGATTGAAAAAGGTTCTGCTCTCGATATTGGATATAACTTCAACTCAAGTTTTGGAATGGTTCTTACCCATCCCAACGGGAATGGTAATTTCAGGTTAACAACCTCCTGGAATGATCAGAGTACATACACTTTCCCATCCGGTGACTTTACGGATTTCAATGTTAATCTCGGTACTACCGAACTTTATTCAACAAACCCCGGAGCAGGTACAACATATTGGTTACCAAATGGTGTATTATCATACGGGAACCTTATACTTTCACCNNATTACCATAAATGGAGATTTAGATATTCAGGGTGGTTCATTGATTTGGTATGGAAACGGAGCAATTGCACAGAATTTTGTAGTAAACGGAAATGTAAAGGTAGCAACTTTGGCTGCATTGTATGATTATGCCGGTGCTACAAATCAAGCCATGTCAATCGGTGGAAATCTCATTAATAATACAGATGGACTGGCCCATGGACTTAGCACAATTTCAAAAGTAGATTTCACCGGTATACCTGTTACTTTTTTTGGTTCTAATTCTGCAAGTGTTACAAATACTTCAGGTACTCCTCTGACAGTTTTCAGTACAGTGACAGTAAACAAGGGCACCTCACAGGCTACTACACTTACAATTGATATCGCCGGGACTCTTAATACTCTTACCGACAACTGGTTAACATTACAGAATGGAACGTTGCGGTACATGCGGACTAATCCGAATTCGGATTTTACTATTTCAACAACTACCCCATTCTCAATTCCAGCTTCATCCGGATTATTAGTAAACTTACCAAGCAATACCAGTAATACAAACATTCTTATAGGAAATGCTGCAAATACTACAGGGGATTTATTGTTGAGCGGGAAACTGACATTAATTAATGGTAATATATATGTTGGACCCACTCCATCAACAGTTTCTGCAAACGACATAGAATACTCAAGCAGTGGGGCATCTGCCATTGATGTCCAGGGTGGTTCATTAGTAGTAAATGGTCAAATAAGACGCAATCCACTGAATGCAGGTGGTACGTTGAAATATTCACAGAGTGGTGGGAATGTAACCATAAACGGACAATCTTCCAATAACACAAATGCCAAACTCGAAGTCCTGAACAGCGGAAGTAACTTTACTATGTCGAATGGCACTCTGACAATAGTACAAGGTAACGGAGCGACAATTACACCTTCCTCACCTTTCGGTGACCTATATCTCCGACCTGAAACCGGAGCAGTAACCGGTGGAACAATTATATTCTCACAGGGCGCACTTACAACTCAGAACTATTTTCTTGATGCCAATATACCATTAAACAACCTTACTATTACTGGTGCAGCAGGTCAGCCTGCTATCATCAGACTTTTAGTTAGTCCTCTGGTGGTGAATGGGAATATGACTATTAATGCCAATAGTGTATTAAACGCAAACAACATCAATGTAACCTTCAATGGCAATCTGATAAATACTCCAGGAGTTGGCGGATATGTATTTGGTACAAATCTCACTACATTTAGTGCAACAAACGGGTCTTCATTTGCAGGTGCACAAACAATTACCGGGGCTACCAATTTTTATGATCTGGTCGTCAACCCTGGTACTTCGCTTACTTTAAGCAACCCTTCAACAGTAAACCGGAATCTTACTCTAAGCTCGGGTACTTTCGTTCTTGGTGCCAATGCTGTATCATTAAAAGGAGATTTGCAAAATGATGCCAGTTATACAGATAATAACTCTGTGGGTAGTGGTCTGATTCTGAATGGAACAATCCAACAGGTTGTCACAGGAACTGGAGCTTATGCGAGGATGACATTAAATAATGCTACTGGTGCCAGAATTGAAAGCAATATTACCTTGCAGGAAGATTTAACAATGACGCTTGGTATTCTTGATATTAAGAAAAACCTGGTATCTCTGGGAGTGAATAGTAATATTCAGGGCGCTCCTTTTAGCGCTACAAAAATGATAACATCTGATGGTGTATTCAGTAACGTAGGTCTAAGAAAGTTCTTTAATCCCGGAGCCACTTCATTTCTCTTTCCGATTGGAACATCAGGTAAGTATACTCCTGCTCTGTTAACAGTGACAGCGAGTAATACTGTTGGTTTCGTGCGTATAAATAATATAAATAGCAGACATCCTGCAATTCTTGATCCTGCCAATGCTCTTGACTATTATTGGGAAGTTCAGAGTTCGGGTATTACAGGTTTTTCCGGAAGTCTGGTATTGAATTATTTACAGGGAGATGTTAATGGTGATGAAAGCAGTTATCTGGCAGCAAGGTTACTTGTTCCGGGGACAACCTGGAGTAAGACTTTGGGTGTGGCCCCAGCGGTCAACACAATCACATTTAACTATATTACGTCCAATAACCTAAGTGGAGAATATACTGCAGGAACTTCTACGGCTTTTCCAGGAAACGTACCTATATATACAAGTAATGCAGACGGGAACTGGACCAACCAGGCTATATGGACACAAACAGGAGGTGATCCTTACCCTGTTCCTGTCGGAGGACCTAATGGCTTTATTGTAATTATTAATCATGTAGTGACATTAGATGCAAATTTCGCTACAGCCTACAGAACAACAATAAACAATGAATTAAAAGTAACTTCATCATTCTTTGGACATAATCTGGGAACAGTAGATGGTAGTGGAACTCTCTATCTTGAGAGTGGATCTTTCCCTGCAGGTGTTTTCACTACCTTTTTAAGTTGTGCTAATAACGGCACTGTTGAATATGGTGGGAATGGAACATATTCCATTATAGCCGATCTGTATGACAATATACCAAATATTGTCTTCTCAGGAACGGGAACACGCGTTCTCCCTGACAAAGATCTGACTATTTGTAATCACTTGATCATTAATGGACCGACTCTTGATAATAGTGTTTATAATAAAAAGCTCACTATTCAGGGTTCGATGAGCCGTCTTGCCGGTTCATTTAAAAGTGGAACGGGAGCAGGTGCAACTGTTACATTTGCAGGTGCAGGTGCACAGACTATTGGTGGTGCACTGGGTGATTTTACAGGTACTAATGCATTTAATAACTTTGAAATAAATAATGGCGCCGGTCTCAGAATAAATGACACTGGAGCTATTGATGTAAATGGCAACCTTTTGTTGACTAACGGTCTGATCAATACAGCAGCCAGCAGAAAGCTTACAATTACAAATTCAAATATTAATTGTGTATTTCCAGCTGGAGGAAGCGCGACTTCTTTTGTAGATGGTCCACTTATTAAGAAAATTAGTCAGTACGACAATTTCTTATTTCCAATAGGTATTTATGTTGCTGGACCAGGCAATATACTTGGAAACAATCTCAAACTTTCATCCACTCAGACCGGACCGATATTATGGTCAGCCGAATATAAAAATCCAAACCCCACGTCTGCTAATGTCACGGCTCCATTGTTAGGAGTAAGTGGTATTGAGTACTACACTGTTAAAGTTGCGGCAGGGAGTCAGAATATTTTAAATATAAATTGGGTCCCTACAGGTGATGTAACTCCGCTGATTACAGGTGGCCTTTCAAATATAAGGTTAGCAAATTATAATACAGGTACCAGCAAATGGGTTGAAATACCAACATCTGCATCCGGCAATAATTTCAACGGGACTGCAACTTCAATTGGATTTGTAACATCAACAGGTTCTGATGATTACACCCTTGGTTCTATTACAGATCTTAAGCCAAGAGCAAAGCTTTCTCCTGTCGGACCCGTATGTGGCAACGCAGGAATACCTGTGACGTTTACTGCTCCTTTCTCGATTCCATTCAACTATTCATTAAGCTATACAGTTAATGGAACTGCTCAGGTACCAGTTACAATTGCTTCTGTACCTTATACATTACCAACACCTGTTCCTGGAACTTATAAACTTACCGACTTCACATATAATAATGGTGCGCTTATTGGTGTTGTAGATGCAAGTACAATTACAGTATCTCCGATTCCAACAAATGCCTTGGCCGGTCTTGATCAGAGCCAATGTGGTATAACTACTGCTATATTGAATGGAAACACTCCTTTAGTTGGAACTGGTCTTTGGAGTATTGTTAGCGGATCTGGTGGTACTTTAATTGCACCTTCAAATCCTTCCAGTCAGTTTATAGGATTGAATGGTGTTTCTTATACTTTAAGATGGACTATTAGCAGTGGAACGTGTACTTCATCTGATGATGTTAATATTAATTTCACGATTTTACCTGATGCACCAGCCGCGGCTGCAGCTCAGAGCTTTTGTGGTGCCCATACTGTAGCTAATCTTGTTGCAATACCACCAACTGGGTGTACAATAGATTGGTACAGTGCTGCTTCAGGTGGTGTCTTGTTACCAGCTGGAACCGCTCTTGTTTCCGGAACGACCTATTATGCTGAATCAAATGGAGGAGGTGGTTGTAAGAGTTTAACAAGAACAGCCGTGATTGTTACCATAAATCCATTACCTGTGCCAGGATTGGCAGGTCCAAATTCAGTATGTTTAAACTCAACAGGTAATATTTATACTACAGAAGCTGGTAAATCTAATTATATCTGGACTGTTGTTGGAGGATTTATCACTTCCGGTGGATTAGGTACAGATAATACTGCAACTGTAACATGGAACCTCACAGGTCTGCAAACAATAAGTGTGAATTATCAGGGTGTTGGCGGATGTACTGCGGCTTCACCTACAGTATATAATGTAACTGTCATTGCAGTACCGGCAGTACCAACTGCAAGTGTTACGGTACAACCTACC
>PMIL01000122.1 GCA_003157075.1 Bacteroidales bacterium
TGACAGACTGGCACATGGGTTACCACTCTCCTGTGCAGTCAATCCCTCATGTGGCAGGGAAAAATCGCTGGGTATTACTCGGTCGCATGAGAAGAAGAATATACTGATAATCGGAGGAGGACTTGCCGGTATGGAAACAGCCCGGGTAAGCGCACTTCGAGGGCATAAGGTTACCATGTTGGAAAAAAGTGACAAACTCGGTGGCAACATTATCCCCGGATCGGTTCCGGATTTCAAAAAGGATGACCGTGCCCTTTTGAAATGGTACGCCTTTCAGCTTAAGAAGTTACCAGTAGATATAAGACTTAATTGCTCAGCCGACAAAGAAATGATTGAAAAATCCGATGCAGATGTTGTTGTTTTCGCAATGGGTTCTACAGCCGTGAAATTGGACTTTGGGACCAAAAACCATGTTTACACAGCTATCGAACTTCTCAATAATGTTGAAAAAGCCGGGAAAAATATTGTTGTTGTTGGTGGTGGACTGATTGGCTGTGAAACAGCTTTGTGGCTATGTCAAAAGCAAAAGAAGGTGACAATTGTTGAAGCTCAGTCAGAGATACTCGGAGGTGGAAAAGATATATGTTTTGCAAATTATGATATGCTGAAAGATCTTCTGGTATTTAATAAAATTGAAGTACTTCAAAGTTCTTCAATAAAATCAGTATCCGATGACTCAGTAATTGTGACAACCCCTCAGGGAGAGAAAAAAATTAAGACTGATACAGTTATGTTGGCCGTGGGCTATCATTCTGAAAGAGATCTCTTTGATTCAATGAGCAATTCCAAAAAAATTGTGTATAACATTGGTGATTCCCGTAAAGTCCGCAACATCATGAATACTATTTGGGATGCCTATTTTCTGGCAAGAGGATTGTAAATGGAAGAACAACATAAAAAGAATACTAATATAGTCAGAGACATTATCATCGGAATGTCTGATGGGCTAACTGTCCCATTTGCACTTACTGCCGGGCTAAGTGGTGTTCTTGATACAAATCATCTCATTATAGTTTCAGGTTTGGCAGAGATAACCGCCGGATGTATTTCAATGGGCCTTGGTGGCTTTTTGGCAGGTCAGTCTGAAGCAGAACATTACGATGCAGAACTAAAAATAGAGCATAAGGAAATTGAAGATGTACCTTTTATCGAATTAAAGGAAGTAGAGGACATCTTCTCAGAACTGGGGGTGGATAAAAAATTAAGCAAGCAAGTCGCTTTGCAGGTAAGCAGAGATAAAAATAAATGGGCTGATTTTATGATGAAGCTGGAATTAAAAATGGAAAAACCAGCAAAAAATCAGGCCATTAAAAGTGCAAGTACCATTACGCTTTCCTATTTAACCGGTGGATTGATACCCCTATTTCCTTATATTGTCTTCAGCAGCAGCAAATCAGGGTTTCTTGTTTCATGCATTGTTACAATCCTGGCATTAGTTGTATTTGGATTTTTTAAGAGCAAAATGACTGGACAACCTCTGCTGAAAGGAACTCTTAAAGTAGCAACTACTGGTATTGTTGCAGCAGCTGCAGCATTTCTGCTGGCAAAAGCTGTTAGTTAAAATTTTGTAAAACACGTTGGAGACGTCTTAAGAATATTTTCAAAACACAGGATGGAAGACTTAAGGGATTTGGAATTCTTCGCAACTAATTCAAAAGAAATAGTTGAAAAACAAGTNNCTTTTTATTTGGGCGATACTTTTAATGCTGAGCATTTTCATGACAAAACCTCTCGATCAGTCATATAACGTAGAAAAGTATCAGGTACTGATTAATAAATCTTATAAGGAAATTTTGCTAAGTGAAATTGAAGCAAATACAAATTCGTATAATAAAAATAAAATAATAACTGAAAAAGGCAATAAAAATTATGTCACAGCAGTAAGGTTAACAACCATAGCTCTCTTGTTTTCGATACTATTACTTTTTACAAATCAATTTTTTAAAATAGAAAAAATACCCACAAAAGTTCAGGTTGTAAACATAAAAACCCCAATTCACAACAATTCAATAAATGACAGTACTCAAGTGTTGCAAATTGCAACTCCAAATAATCTAAAACCACATTGAAGGGTATTTGTGATAATTAATAAAAGATGCTGAAGCATCGCCAATTCATGAAATTAAGTGAGACATATTCGTGGGTTAAAAATACTTCTATTAACCTGTTTTAATTCGCTAATAATATTGTATATTCGTTGCAAAATGCTGATTTAAAGTTATTTGTAAATATGGCAATTGAAATACGCGAAATTATTCTGAATGGACCAAATTACTTTCTTCGGAATGCTTCAGTTATCAATGTAATTTTTGGATACCATGAAAAACTGTTAAAGGTTTTGTTGCAGCGGCCAGACGGAACTGATAAATGGTTATTGCCAATAGGTTATATCAAACGGATTGAAACAATCGAAGAAGCTGCGTCTCGCACTATTGAAGCCAGGACAAAACTTAAAAACTTATATTTAAAGCAATTTAAATCATTTGGCAAACAAACAATATGGAATGAGCATCTTTTATCACCTATTCTGAATAGGTGGGATTCAGATTCTAAATTAGATTCAACTAACTGGTTACTGGACTATTTTGTTTCAATTGGCTATTATACACTCACAGAATTCTCAAAGGTAGAACCGAGTGGGGAATATTTAAACGAAGAATGTAAGTGGTGGAAAATAAATAATATCCCGGAAATGATGTTCGATCATCGAAATATTATTTCTGAAGCTTTAAAATCTTTACGGATAGACATCAACCATTTTCCCATCGGAATTGAATTACTGCCCCAAAAGTTTACACTTCCTGAAATTCATTGCCTTTACGAAACTATTCTGGATCGGAAACTTGACTATAGAAACTTTTCAAAGAAGCTTATCAAGACAGGTATTATCATAAAACTTGACGAAAAAAGAAATATAGGAGCTCATCGTTCTCCAGATCTTTACATTTTCAATAAAGAAAATTATCAGAACAAGTTGGATGAAGGTCTTGTTATGACGTTTTAAGCAACCGGATCAGGATAACTATACCTTTATCTGAAGGATGAAAAAGTAGGAAGATGAAGGGGAGAGTGGGAGAGTGGGAGGAATGGAGAAGGGGAGAATTAACATTGCGAGCCTCCGTGAATAACTCTGTGTAACCCAGTGGTTAAAAGATAACAGTAAGCAGCATCATTTAATTAAAAAATATTCCATGAAAAGAATTTTCCTCCTCTGCGTTATTTTCTTAAGTTTGATTTCATGTAATAACGTACCAAAACCTGTAAAGGAAAATGAAAAAAAGAACATGACTCAAGTTATTGACAGCTCCGAGAAGACAAATGATTTTTATGATAATGTTGAAACATATAATCTCCCTGTAAAGGATCTTGTAATAGAAGGTGAGATAGCAAATCCGGGGAAAGTTGATTTTACAAATCTTCCGGTTCATTCGGTAATTGTTAAAGAAACCCTGCTGGATAGTGTTGGCGGAGACAAGTTTGTAGGCGCTTACAGATACGACGGGTATTCACTTTTTGATATCCTGAATAAAAGGATTCTTAAAAAAGCAAACATAAGTGAGTTTAAACCAATCATCGATTTATATGTCGAGGTTGAAAATGAAAAAGGGGAAAAAGTCGTATTCAGCTGGGGCGAAATTTATTATCCGAATAATCTTCACAAGATTCTGATAGCTACCGGGGTGGCAAGAATTGTCCCATCCAAAACTAAAGAGCTATGGCCTCTTCCGGTTGAAAGCAAAATTGTAGCCGGAAGCGATCTGGTAACGGAAAGAAATATGTCTTCTCCGGTAAAGATTACAGTTAAGTCATATCCACGCTCTTTTACTGTTAATCAGGGTCTCTCTCCCATGTATTCATCTCAGGTTGATGTATTCAGTTCTTCAAAGAAGGTTGCACAAATAGCTGCCCTTCCTTTAAGTGCCGGGAATGCTACTTTTAACACAATTTTTTATGGAAGGGGGAAAGGAATTCATAGTACAACACCATTTAACGGAGTTCTTTTAAAGGATCTGCTTCTGAAAGATTATCCGGTTAACAGTGAAAATCTTAGATCAGGAATAATCTGCATTGCCGGGAAAGACGGTTATAGAAGTGTTGTCTCTTATTCTGAACTGTTCAACCGGAATGACCAGCAGGAGTTTATGCTTATAAAAACCAGGCAAAATGAAGATGGAGGTCTTTTCAGGATTTTCGCTGCATCAGATTTCTTCTCCGACAGAGCAATTAAATCAGTAAGTGAAATACATTTGGATATTAATAAATAAATTAAAGATCATGAAAACAAAACTAATGGTTATTCTTTTCAGCGTTTCTTTGCTATCAACAAGCTATGGAAGCATAAATACTATTCAAAACATGCAAAACAAAGAGAATTCAAAACAATCCTCATCTGATGAATCAGGAATGATGATTGTAGCAAATGTAAGTGTGAAACCCGAAAAAGTTAAAGCTTTTACAGAAGCTGCAAAGGAAATAATTGAGAAATCGAACAAGGAGGCGGGCTGTAAATCTTATAAACTCTATCAGGATCCTTATAATAACACGAAGTTTGTCTTTGTGGAAGAATATAAGAACCAGGCAGCTATTGATGCTCATTTTGCCAGCGATTATTTTAAAGCTTTCGGACCTAAAATCGCCGACATGGTACAAGAGCCTGCCAAAATAAAAATTATAACTGTTTCCAAAGAGGTGATGAAGTAAAAAACTGGATATTTGTTCTTCAACATTATTTCTGTACTAACTGTGATCTCATGAAAGCGCTTGTTCTGGAAAAATATAGTGACCTTGTATACAAAGATGTCTCTGATCCTGTCATAAAAAATGATGAAGTCCTTGTTAAGGTGATGGCGTGCGGGATCTGCGGATCAGATGTTCACGGGCTTGATGGCAGTACGGGCAGGAGAATACCCCCGATGATCATGGGACATGAGGCATCAGGAATAATTTACAAAACAGGTTCTGATGTAAACGACTGGAAACCAGGAGACAGGGTTACGTTTGATTCGACTGTCTATCCCCTGAATGACTGGTTCACATCGGAAGGTTTATATAATCTGAGTGATAATCGCGAAGTTTTCGGCGTATCACCGGGAACATATAAAAGAAATGGAGCATTCGCGGAATATATTGCAATTCCCCGTCATATTCTTTACAAAATTCCGGACAAAGTCACATTTGAACAGGCGGCAATGGTGGAAGCTGTTGCTGTCGCCTTACATTCGATAAATGTCGCCGGGATTAGAATGGGTGATAAATGCGTTGTGGTTGGTGTGGGCATGATCGGGATTTTTATTGTGAAGCTTCTTAAGATATCAGGAGCATCGAAAATCATAGCCATAGACAGTAATACTGTGCGACTTGAACAAGCCAGGAAAGCTGGTGCGGATAATACATTTCTGTCAGATGAAGAACGGCTTTATGATAAGATAAGTGATCTTACAAATAAAAGAGGAGCGGATATCTCTTTTGAAGCTGTGGGGAAAAGCGAATCAGTTAATACAGCCATTGATGTAATACGTAAAGGCGGCAAGGCAGTTCTGGTTGGAAATATTTCGCACACTGTAGATTTTCCTCTTCAAAAAGTAGTTACCCGCCAGTTAAAGGTACTCGGGAGTTGCGCAATAAGAGGAGAATATGAAACTGTCCTTGCTCTGCTTGAAACAGGAAAGATTACGGTGGATGACCAGATTTCAGCTGTTGCGCCTCTTTCTGAAGGAGCTCTTTGGTTTGAAAAGTTGTACAAAAAGGAAGAAGATCTGAATAAAGTGATACTGGTACCTTGAAGATGTCTGAGAGAGTATTCAATATATCCATTGCCGGCTGCAGTAAAGTTGCTCACCTACATGCAAAAGCAATTCAGAATATCCCGAATGCCCGGCTGACAGGAGTCTGGAACAGGACTGGTCCCAGGGCAGAAGATTTTGCCACATTGTACAAAACCCGGGCTTATCCTGATGTTCCAGGTATGGTGAAAGACAACGAATCAGACCTTGTAATAGTCTGTACCGCACATCCTTATCATAAACAGCCTGCAATTGAAGCTGCAATATCCGGAGCCAATATACTTGTAGAAAAACCGTTGGCATCTGATCTTCAGGATTGTGATGATATAATTGAAGCATGTAAAAAGGACAATGTCAGGCTGGGGGTAATCAGTCAAAGAAGATGGTACGAACCTGTACAAAGGGTTAAAGAAGCCATTTCTATGGGAAAAATCGGAGAACCGGTATTGGGTGTTGTAACTATGCTGGGATGGCGTGACAGAGAATATTATGAATCAGATAGCTGGCGTGGATCATGGACAACTGAAGGGGGAGGCGTATTGGTTAACCAGTCTCCCCATCAGCTCGATTTGCTGCTATGGTATATGGGAGAAATTGATGAGGTCTATGGTATATGGCGGAATCTGAACCATCCTTATATAGAAGTTGATGATACGGCAGTGGCAATAGTCAAA
>PMIL01000228.1:0-10125 GCA_003157075.1 Bacteroidales bacterium
GTTTCGGCTTTATTCAAACCTTGCAGGGCACCATAACTTTTTTCGTTCAGCCTCCAAGAACGATCCACTTGAATCCAGGCTAGATCCATCTCATCCATTACATTCCAGAGAGTGTGAATGGCTCTTTTCAGTACCGAGGTATAAGCTATACTGAAAGTGAAACCTTCTGCTTTTAAAAGTTTCCCTGCACTTTTTGCTTCTTCTATTCCTTTTTGTGTTAAGTCAATATCTGTCCAACCAGTAAATCGATTTTCTTTGTTCCATTGACTTTCTCCATGTCGTAATAAAACTAATTTCATTGCATTTTTATTAAATTTATGACCCTAATAATGACCCGATTGCATCTATAATAAAGTAAATCATCGTCTGTAAATGGCATTGTCCGTGAAATTTTTAAAAGAGAGAACGACACAGTAAAGTTACATGATTAATATAATCACGGCAACCTTAATTTTAAATGCATATTACACACAAATATCAGAATCGATGCGTGTCAGGATTGCATAAATGTTTCCTCCGCCGGACACCCTTTACCATGAGGGAGGAGGAATTAGAATAATTTACTGATTCTTCAGAGGTTTTCCCTCATCAATAACGGTCACCTGGACACGAGGATTTATCCCTGTTGGCGCATCACAGGTAAAAGAAATTTCATTTTTGCCAGGGTTAAGCATCGGTATTTTTCCCTGAACAGGGATGTCTTTAAGGAACTCCCCATTGGATCCGTATAATTTGCAATCGGCAGAGGACTTAAATTCGATGTACATACCTGACTCCATCTTAACCGGAAAGACAATTTTTTCTTCTCCAACAGTGATGGAAGGATTTTCGATAGTACAAGAAACAATTGGTATCGCCTTAACAGGCCCCAGAATACAACTTACCCCTTTCCCGGCTGGAAGATTATTATACCACAGCTGCAACTTGTCAATACTTTTGAATTCCAGCGCAGTGCGGTATGAAGCATAGACATAAAAACCGGAATCAGGCCAGATGTAATTACTGTATTCAGATGATTCTATCTCGACAAGTTCAAAATATTTCCAACCTTTAAAATCTATCTTAACAAAATGGTCACCGTGTGTGCCATAAGCAATATATTTTGGGCTTTCAATCCTGAAATTCAGGAGTTGTCCGTTACCGTCACCCTTAATCCATACCCCAAGTGCCTTATTTTTCTCTAAATTGAGCCATGGATCAAATGTCTTCCCAATCTTAACCCACGATCCTTCCCGTGGTGACCGGCCCGTACTTTGAGCATAGAAATTCCCAGTTGCCTCCCCGCCTTTGGATCTTTCGTTCGATTTTTTAATCCCCCCTGATACACCAGCTGCGCTGTCTGCATTATTAAATTTTCCGGATTCTGAAAAATCAGCTATTGTGATATTATCACGATCATTAAATGGTTTCACTGACATCAATGGTTCTATCCTGAGTTTAACAGGTTGTGCATCAAATTCATTGTTTACGGTCCATTTTGTCAAAGGATGATCAAGTCCGGTAACTTTATGCTTATGATATTCTATTGGTTTAAAATTCCATCCCCCATTTCCTTCTTTGACCAATGTGTATTCTTTTCCCGGTTGTCTGAGAAGAGCACGAATGGTGTCATTAAAATAATTCTTGTGACCCAATTCTTCATATTGCTTGATGATGGGAATCAATCGTGCAAAAAGAGGATTGGCATCCAGAGATTTCTTATCAACACCACCTAACATTGAGAGTCCGGCATTATTGCCGAGCATCTTACAACAGAGGTATTCAACATCATCGGGAAATGTGGGCTCCATCTGCGGCGGATTCCAGGTATGATTTCCCCACCATCCCAGGTGCAGAGGAAGCAGAAGCCCTCCATTTTCAACAACTGAATATTTGTCAATCAAAGGTGAATGACCACGCCATAAACCATGTTCCCATTCATTTGACTTTATCTCGTCAGTAAGAAAGAGTCCAGGTGATTTTATTGCTGCCAGATGAATATCTATGAATCGCTTATATCCACGTGTCGGTTGGTCCCATGCCTGCCATCTTGAACGGTAATGCCACCAGAGGTGTGACATGGAGCTCATCTCCATTCCTACATGCCGGTCCAGGTGTTTTGCAATTCCGAAAATAAATTTAGTGCCATAGTACCAGAAATCTTCCTCACCTGCAAGTATATCGCTTCCATCTATTGCATCTAAATATATTCCGTCAAATCCACATTCATTTACTATTTCAGCTGTTCTTCGTGCTATCTCATCAAACAGAGCAGTTTCGGGCCCTGGTACAAACCTGCCGAACATCTCTCGCAGATGAAAAACTTTTTCATTGACCAGGTGTGATGATGGTTTTGAACCATTTACTCCTCGTTTACAGCCGGTAAATTTGTATGGTGGTGATTTACTCACTCCGCTGAACTCGATCAATTCACTACCAATCCTGAGAGAGGCACTGTTCCTGACAAAAAAGCCGGTTATAGTTGATATGTCCGCCGTAGACTCATTTACTACAATCTCATTTGATAAAGTATCAAGAGGTTCTTTTAANNATACCTGCTTCATGTAACCGGGCATTTATCCGTTTGAAAGATTTCCATCCGTCGGGAAATTTCTTCTTATTAAGTTCAAAATCACCAAATTTAAAAAAATCACCTCCTCCATGATTATCTACCTGATTGAATCCCAGGTTGTGGCACATGTCAATCCATTCATCCACTGTATCTTCAGTCAAGTTTCCTCCTATATTCATCAGATATGAACCGTAACCCTCTTTCTGCATAAGTGCCCAGGCACCTCCTTTATCAGAATGTGGCAGATCTTTTGCATTCGACATAACATCGCGGATGACGGGCAGGATTTTCTGTTGCGGGAGACCAAGAAGAGTTATTTCAGCTCCTTTAAGACCAAATTTCTTAGTACATGTTGCCCACAAATCCGTTTGCAATGCAGGCAACTGCCTTACATGAGTAAAAAGATTCATGGAGATCACACATGCACCAAAAGGTTCATATGGCATCCCTTCAATCGTCAATGGGACATTCAGAAAAGTGAGTGATTCAACATCCCCTTTAACATCTGAAACTTTATATGTAAAACGATCCTGTTCTTTTCGGACATGAATATCTGCAATTGCACCAGATTTATCAAATTCCATCAGAAGATGGTTCCTTTTAAGATATAACTTCGTTACATCATATCTTTTACCATCACTTATTATATAAGCGCATTTTGATCCTGTTCCGTAATTGAGATAATCCTTACCCGTTGCCTTATCAATAAAATGAAGGTTTTTACCGTTGCTGCCGATTTCATATTTAAAATAGCCGTTTTCGATAACAATGCTCTCCTTGGAAATGGAAGAGCAGCTTCCAATGATAATACTCAATAGCAGAATAATAAATATTTTGAATTTTGGTATTCCATTGTTTTTATTTTTCATGATTCTACACCTGTTACAAAATAACTCTGAAAAGGGTCACGTCAAGATGTGACCCTACATATTTATATCCTTATACAGAGATAGGGACATGCCATGGCATGTCCCTATCAAATCCATCAATTCATAGTGTACAGAATGGTTTTTCATTGAGCTGAGGTCTTCTTTATAGCCTGGAGCACTCTTTCAGGCGTCATGGGCATTTGATAAAGCAATGCACCTGTAGCATCAAAAATTCCGCTTGCAATAGCTCCTCCCATACAAATAACAGCTGGCTCTCCGCCTCCGTGAGGAGGTTGATCCATCCTGTCCAGGATAACTGCATCAATATCAGGCACCCAGCTGAATTTGGGTATCTCATAACTATCCCAGTTCCGGGTTAGCATATTCGTTCCTTCGAATTTCAGCTCTTCGCTGAGTGAATATCCCAATCCCATTGTTATACATCCTTCGATCTGCATCAGTGTTCCAAGAGGATTAACGCACATGCCCATATCCTGAGCACATGATGCCCTTACAACCTGAACATGGCCGGTTTTAGCATCTACCCTGAGCTCAATAATTACAGCAACATATGTATCGACATCCGTTCCGAGCGCTATTCCGAAACCACGATGGCTGGGCCCTTTGGCTGGTGTGTAACCAAACTTTTCAGCTGCGGCTTTCAATACTTTAATCATTCTCTCATCCGCAAGGTTTTTAAGCCGGAACTCAATCTGATCCATTCCTGCAGCTGCAGCCATCTGGCAGATCTGCATTTCCCTTGCAAATGTGTTATTGCTGTTACCCGGGGCGCGCCAGGGACCTGTGGCAAAAGGATGTACCTGGGGATCACCTTCCTCCTGGTCATATATTGTTGTCTTCTGATGATTTACATCATATATGGTTTCCGCACCTCTGTCACCACAGTAATATGCATTGAAATCCCAGAATGTTATCTTTCCCTCCTTGCTGATGCCCGACTTTACTGTATGAAGAGCGGCAGATCTGAGAGTGTCAAAGAAGAATTCCTCTTCCCTGGTCCATGTAACCATTATCGGTTTTCCTGTGAGCTTGGTTAATCTTGCTGCTATTATAGCCTGAGGGTTGTCACCTTTTCCTCCGAATCCGCCACCGACAAAGGGTACTATAACACGGACCATATCCGGAGATATCCCAAGTTCATGCGAAACCTGGTCACGTACCAGAAATGGAGTTTGAGCAGATGCCCACACTGTTATCTTGTCACCTTCTATCGTTGCAACTGCAGCATGAGGTTCCATTGGCGAATGTGCCACATAACCGTCGTAGTAAACTGATTCAGTTATCTTTGCAGCGATTTTTCTGCCTTCTTCTATATCGCCTTTGGTATTAGTTATATTCCCCTTTTTTGCAGAACGCAGATAATGTTCAGTTACTGATTTGTCGTTAACATCAAGCTTGACAGGCAAGAATTCAGCTTTTACCTTTACTATTGCTTCGTCAACTTTGTCACGGTTTTCGTGAAGAAGAGCTACAAGGTCTTTATCTCTCACAACTCTGATCCCTTCAATTTTTTCAGCCTCAGAAGTATCTGCAGATATAAATTTTGCTCCATATGATGAGGGCCTGACAATTCGTGCAAATAACATTCCGGGAAACTTATAATCTCCGGCATATTTTGCTGCACCAGTCACTTTCTGAATGGCGTCTACCCTGTGATGGGGTTTCCCGATTACCTTAAAATCTTTGGCATCCTTCACCTTAGGTTTTCCGATGCTGGACTTCTGAATTTTCTTTCCTTTTGTAAGAGTAGCATAACTGATACTTCTGGAATTGTCTTTCATATCTGTCACAATGCCGTTAGTCACCTGCAACTGTGAAACAGGCACTTTAAGCTTTTCTGATGCCATCTGCAGCAGTATCTCCCTTGCTTTGCCTGCAGCCTTTCTCATTTCCGGTCCAAATTCCCTGATTGAGGTAGATCCCCATGTTCCGTCATCCCATGGACAGAGCTCAGTATCACCCATTACCATTTTAACATTTTCAAACGCAACATCAAGTTCATCTGCCATCATCTGGGCCAGAGCAATTATTGGACCCTGACCCATCTCTATCTTGCCTGTATAACAAGTAACCAGGCCTTCTTCGGAGATATGAAGAAACGAATTGAAGTCATCAGGAAGTGCATTTAGAGGGAGCGACGTTGCTGCAATTTTACTATGGCAGCCTCCAAGGGGAGCAAACAATATGACTATCCCGCCTCCGAGGTATTTTAAAAAATCTCTTCTTTCTATCAGGAAAGGCTTCTTTGTATAAGCCTTCTCATCAATGCGTGGATTCATTATTCTTTTCATAGTATAGTTCCTCCTTCAATTTTTGATGCAGCAGTTTCTATGGCTTTTATAATACGGATATGAGCCCCGCACCGGCAAAAATTGTCTTCCATGCCTTTAACGATCTGCTCTCTTGCGGGTTTTGGATTTTTAATCAGTAATGCGACTGCGTTCATTATCATTCCGGGAGTACAGTAACCACATTGAAGTGCATCATGATCCACAAATGCTTGCTGTACAGGGTGAAGCTTCCCATCTTTAGCCAAACCTTCGATTGTTATTACGTTTTTACCTGCAACGTCGCTTATTGGTATGCTACATGATCTTACAGCCTCTTTGTCTATTATGACTGTACATGCACCGCAAAAACCGCTTCCGCAGCCATATTTTGTCCCGGTCAGGTTCAAATGATTTCTCAGAACCCATAGAAGTGTTTGAGATGGGTCTGTTTTAAGTACAGTTTCATTACCATTAAGATGAAAGCTAATAGTCTCTTGCATGATTGTTAATTTTTATAATGCTGAATAGTATGCACAAGATAAATCATTTCGAAATCAAAAAAAAGCCCAGAATTTATTCCAAACTCCATCGCTTATAGTCTTACCAATCATAAAAAATACTTCATCTCCATTTCCTGATCACCCTGAAAACACTGACCCTCAATGGACGGTACAAAGCAAAAGTGGAATTTTCTTCACCAATTCCTTATGATATTAATGGAAATTTGTCGAATTTAGATGTACGATATTCCCCATATCGGTGCTTAAATAAAATTCATTTAAAGACTTAAAATGAAACAAAAAACAATTTATGCTGGCTTCCTCACTATCTGTACCATTTTTAAGCTATTAAAACAAGATCTCGTCCGATCAAAACCAATTCTCTGTTTTATCCTCCTTACCGGCATTCTGGCACAATGCTCAAAAAACAAAGAAATGCCCTTGCCTCCCGGAGACCCTGATAATGGCGGACTATTCCTGCCCGAAGGCTTTGAAGCAGTGGTTGTTGTGGATAGTATTGGTTCTGCCCGACATCTTGCAATCAACATGAATGGTGATATATACATTAAGATGCGTTTTGCTCATCCCGAAGGTGAAAATATAGCTTTGCGAGATACCAATAACGACGGAAAGGCAGATATAATCAAACGGTTTGGTGTTGTTGACCAAGAAGGTTCCTACGCCACCGGAATGAGAATTTATAAAAATTATTTATATTACAGTACAGCACGTAAGGTGCTCAGGCAAAAGCTGACATCGGGAAAGCTTATACCGGAAAGTGAACCTGAAGTCATGCTAACAGATGACTACCGAAATTCAGAGTACGGATATTCTCATATTGCAAAGCCTATAACTTTCGATGAGGAAGGCCATATGTATATACCTTTCGGTTCTCCCGGCGATATCTGCCAGATCGGGGAACGGAATATGCCTGGTGCAATGGGTCAAAATCCATGTCCTGAGCTGGAATGGCATGCCGGCATATGGAGATTTGATGCAAACAAACCCGGTCAGTTGCAAAAAGACGGCTACCGTTATGCAACCGGGATAAGGAGTGTTGTAGCCATGGCCTGGAATCACCAGGACAACACCTTGTATGTTGTGCAACACGGGAGAGACAATCTAAACCGTAACTGGCCGCAATATTTTACTCCATGGCAAAGTGCAATGCTGCCTTCGGAGGAATTCCTGAAAGTAAAAGATGGGACTGATGCCGGCTGGCCCTATTACTTCTACGACCAGATGAAAGGCAAAAAATTGCTCAATCCCGAATATGGCGGTGACGGCAAAATGGAAGGGAAAGGGGCTGATTATGCTCAGCCTATAATTGGCTTCCCGGCTCACTGGGCACCCAATGACCTCTATTTCTACGAGGGGAACCAGTTTCCTGACCATTACAAATACGGAGCGTTTATTGCATTTCATGGTTCAACCATCAGATCTCCCTATCCGCAGGCGGGCTATTTTGTATGTTTTATTCCGTTTGAAAATGGGAAACCTGGTAATTGGGAAGTTTTTGCTGATGGGTTCGCAAAGGTGGATACAATCGTTGAAACAGATGAGGCCGGATACAGACCTATGGGAATTGCCATGGGACCGGATGGTTCGTTGTATATAAGTGAAAGCGAATACGGGAAAATCTGGCGAGTGATGTTCAAAGGAAATAAGAATAATTTTGGCCAGGCTCAGCTTGCTAAAATGGAAGAACACAAAAAGCAACCCAATATTAAAACTCCCGATGAAATTAAGGACGATCTTACTCCTAAAGTGGCAGATGAGGGGGAAAAAATATATAATAAATACTGCGGCTCATGCCATATGGCAAACGGTAAAGGTGATGGCATCAGGTTCCCGCCCATAGCAGGATCAGAATGGGTCAAAGGCGATCAGAAAAAGCTCATAGACATTGTCCTCAGCGGATTAAGCGGACCCGTAATGGTGAATAGTAAAAGCATTGATGGGGTAATGCCACCTTTAGGTTACTTAAAAGATGAAGAGATATCCAGGGTGCTGACATATGTAAGGAAAGTATTCGGTGATAATTCTCCTTCTGTAGGAACATACTATGTAAAAGAGGGCAGATATTATGCAAGGAGGAAACAAGCGGGGAAAAGTTAATATGCTTTCATTTCTGGCCCGTGAAAGTCTAATTCGGGACATCTGTTCATATAGCCAGTACTTTGAATTTTAAAAGAGTTTCGGTTATTGTTGATGATAGACTTGTACTGGTCATTGTAATTCACTTAATTTTACTATCTCGTGTCTTCTTGTAAGCAGATGAATAATAAGCCATGCAGTTATATAGGTGAATCCACAAATAGTGAATATTAAGTTATAACCACCAATAAGATTTCCAGCTGTTTTGTAACTATCTAGTAAGCTGCCAACCAGTAATGGAAACAGAATTCCTCCTACTGCTCCCGCCATACCTCCGATGCCAACAACTGAACTAACAGCTTCAGTAGGGAACATATCTGAAGCCGTAGTAAATACATTGGTTGCCCATGCCTGGTGTACAGCAACTGCAAGACTTATAATCCCTACAGCCATCCATGCAGCTGTAGCAAACCGGGCAAGTAGAATTGAGAACTCTAAAATTGCAAATATAAAGAGAACAGTTTTCCTGGCCTTCATTGTAGGCCATCCTTTTTTGATAAGATACGATGAGAAGTATCCTCCTCCAATGCTTCCGATAGTTGTAGCGGCATAGATGATCATTAATTCCAGGCTTGGTTTCTTCAGATCTAAATCAAAGGTGGTAGAAAAATATGAAGGTAACCAGAACAGGAAAAACCAGAATATAGGATCAATCAGAGCCTTCCCTGTAATGAAAGCCCAGGTCTGGCGTAACGTAAACAGCTTATACCATTTAACTGTCTTTATATCAGTATCCAGCTTCTTTTCATTTTCCTGTCCGCTGATAATAAGATTATATTCTTCAGTGGACAATCGTTTCTGTTTTGAAGGGAGGTCGTAAAATATAATCCAGAATATGAGCCAGACAAAACCAAAGGCTCCGGTTATCCAAAAAACCTCGTGCCAGCCATAATGTCTTAAAATCCATGGAACTATAAGCAAAGCAAGTACGACACCAATACTTGTTCCTGAATTAAATATTCCTGTTGCAAGGGCTCTTTCTTTTTTAGGGAACCATTCTGATACAGTTTTCATAGCAGCCGGGAAGTTGCCAGCTTCACCCAATCCCAAACCAATTCTGGCTAAAATAAAATGAAAAGCGCTGCGGGCTATGGCATGAAACATCCCTGCCACACTCCAAACAGCGATAATTAAAATATAACCTAATCTTGTCCCTATTTTATCGATTATCCTGCCAACAATCAAGAGACCAATAGCATAAGCTGCGGTAAAGGCCATAACAATATGCGCAAAATCAGTTTCAGTCCAGTTAAATTCAACCTCTAGGATAGGTTTTAACAATCCAATAATCTGCCTGTCTATATAGTTAATTGTTGTAGCAATGAATAAAAGGGTTAAAATGATCCAACGGTAATTAGCAATTTTTAACGTAAGCATTAGGATATTTTTAATATCAGAAAATGAGTTGAATAGACAGCAATATTTTAAGCATTAAGGTCTTTGACTAATTGAGAACATGCATTAGTGAATATTCCGACGTCAACGGAATAAGATATGAATTGCACACCTGCCTTTTTCCACAAATCTGCAAGTTGTTGTGTATCAGTAAAAGTTCCAACAACAATACCAAGCGCACGGGCACGTTTCACGATATCATTCATAGCTTCAATTACCTGAGGGTGGCTGACCTGACCTGGCACTCCCAGCGATTGAGATAAATCATAAGGACCAATAAAAACAATATCAATACCTTTTACTTTCAGAATGTTGTCCAGGTCAAGAATTGCATCTTTTCCTTCTATTTGAATAATAATAAG